>NZ_LWMW01000117.1 GCF_001639285.1 Methanobrevibacter cuticularis
TATATATATATATATATATATATATTATTTTCCAATAAAGTTTATATATGGCATAGAATATAATTATTATCGGTTAATAGGTAGTGATTATTCTCTATTTTTTTAACTGATTTTTATCAATAATTGAATGAAATGGAGGTGAAAAAAATAAAAAACTATAAAAAAGCAATAGTGAAAACGAGTATACTAATAGCTACTATTTTATTATTAGCTATCAGCTTAAACTCTAGTTTTGCAACTACTGTACCTATTAATAATACAACACCTGGTGGTATAAATGGAACAATAACATCAGGAACTACTAATCCTGGAGATACAATTTTGCTTGCTCCAGGAAACTACACAGGAACTACCAATACAGGAATAACTATCAACAAAAATGTGACAATACAAGGAAACGGACCTGCTACTGATGTAGTAATTGATGCAGAAGGACAAAGACGAATATTCAACATCGGCAATAACTTGAATGTGACTTTCATAAATATAACATTCACCAATGGATATATTGCGGGTAATGGTGGAGCAATATCTAATGCCTATGCTGCAACAACAATGACTTTCATCAACTGCACATTCACAAACAACAACGCAACAGTTTATGGTGGGGCTATCTACAATCCTGGTGCTAATATGCGTGTTAGTGGTTCTACTTTCATTAACAATACTGCAAATAGTGATGGTGGTGCTATCAACAATAATGGTGCTAATATGAATGTTAGTGATTCTACTTTCACTAACAACACCTCACCTACTAATGGTGGTGCTATCTCCAGCACGGGTAATAATATAAATATTAATGGTTCTACTTTCACTAACAACAAAGCAAATATGGGTGGTGTTATCTCCGTTAATTATTGTACTAATGGGATTGTTAGTGGTTCTACTTTCATTAACAACTCTGCAACTAGCCAAGGTGGTGCTATTTACCTTGCTCGTAGGGGTGCTAATTATTTTAGTGTTATTGGTTCTAACTTCACTAACAACAAAGCACCTGGTAGTGGTGGGGCTATTTACTCTTATTCGAATTCTTATTTTAGTGTTAGTGGTTCTACTTTCATTAACAACACTGCAACTGTATATTCTTCTGGTGCTATATATTCTTCTGGTGCTAATTTTAGTGTTAGGGATTCTACTTTCATTAGCAATACTGCAAATAGTAATGCTGGTGCTATCTATTGTTCTGGTGATTATCTAGATGTTAGTGGTTCTACTTTCATTAATAATACTGCAAATAGTATTGGTGGTGCTATCTACTGTTATGGCAGTAGTGCAATTGTTAATTATAATTATATATTTAATAATATTGATGCTAATGGTTTTGATATTGTAATCAATGATAGTGGAAGAAGGTCTAATGCTAATTTGAATTGGTGGGGGAAAAACAATATAAGTGATACTATTTCTGGCGTTAATACCAGTAATCATTATATTTTGAATATTACTAACTCTAGTACTTTGGATAATGTTCAAATTGGTAATAATGTTAGTTTTTCTCTGTTAGTATTGAATACTACTTTGAATAATGCTGGTGTTGCGAATTTACCTGATTTTGTTATTAATGGTACTTTTAATGGTGCAGCTTATAATTCCAGCCGTAATGGTAATTTTACTTATGTGTTTACTATTTTATCTGGAGGAATTCAGACTGTAGATGCTTCTTCAGATGATCAATATGTGAATATAACTTTTTATACGATAAAAGGTTCTACTAATTCAACTATTGTTGTTAGTCCTAATCTTGCTCATATTGGTGAGAATGTTACTGTTAGTGGTGTTTTAGCCAATCATACTGGGATAAGTAGTGTTAATGTTACTGTTGATGGTACGCTATTTAATGTGTCTGTTGATGGTTTTGGTTATTGGGAGTTAAATTACAATACCAATCGTACTGGTACTTTTGATATTGTTGTTAGTTTTGCTGATGATGGTAATTATGATGCTTTTAGTAATTCTACTACTTTCACAGTAAATAAGAGTAGTACTAATTCGACTATTGTTGTTAGTCCTAATCTTGCTCATATTGGTGAGAATGTTACTGTTAGTGGTGTTTTAGCTAATTTTACAGGTATTGGTTTTGTTAATGTTACTGTTGATGGTAATCTCTTTACTGATGTAATTGTTGATGTTTTTGGTTATTGGGAGTTAAATTGTACTACTAATCGTACTGGAACTGATTTAGAGATTGTTGTCAGCTTTGCTGGTAACGAAAATTACATAAGCTTTACTAATACTACTAGCTTCAATGTTACTAAATTAGCTGTTAATTCAACTATGAATGTTCCAGGTAATGTTAAGGTTGGTAAAACCATAACAATCGATGGAGTGCTTGTTGATGAGAATGGTGATGTAATAGCTAATGCTCCGATTGCTGTTACTGTTGATGGTAAAGTTTATTCTTTGACTACTGATTCTAATGGTCGATGGAGTCTTACTTACAAACCAAATCATACAGGAAGCATTAATGCTATGGTAGATTATGCTGGAAACGATAAATACTTTAGCTATACCAATACTACAACTTTTAATGTTGTAAAAGGTCAAGTTATTGTTGATATTGATGTAGTTAAAAATTCTGATGGTTCTGTTGATGTTATTGTCACAGTGTCTGATGAAGACGGTGACTCAATACCTGACTATAAAGTTAGTGTTGATTTGGATGGCAAATACATCGGAGATATCGTTACTGATGTTTTTGGTGTTGGAAGAATCCATATATCAACTAATAAACTTAGTGTCGGCCGTCATGTGATTACAGTTTCATCTGATGATGTAAACTATAATGTTAATCCAGTTTCAGTTGAATTTGAAACCCAAAACAACAACAATGATAGTAATAATACTAATAAAACAAATAACAATCCAGTAGCTACAGCTACTATGAAAAATACAGGAATACCGATAATAGCTATCATATTAGTGTTGATAAGTGTGTTTGGAATAAGCATTAGAAGAAAAGAAGATTAAACATTTTTTAGGAGGACTTATTTATTTTCTCCTCTATTTATTTATTTTTTTTATTCATATTTGTAATTTATTAACTAATTAAAGTTTTTTTTATTGTTTATCGATTAATTATAATAATTATGAGAGTGTTTCATAATTACTTTTTCACTAAACAAAT
This sequence comes from Methanobrevibacter cuticularis, assembly GCF_001639285.1. Taxonomy (GTDB): domain Archaea; phylum Methanobacteriota; class Methanobacteria; order Methanobacteriales; family Methanobacteriaceae; genus Methanobaculum; species Methanobaculum cuticulare. The sequence continues at coordinate 3,125 of NZ_LWMW01000117.1, forward strand.
CTACAAGCTTTGAATAAATTATTCAGATAAATTAAACAAAAAAAAGAAAATCGCGCTGATTTTTACAAATTTGTTCATACAAAACTTAATTATGAGACACTCCCATTTTATCATTTTTTTTCATTTCTCTTTTATTTTTCAAATTTAACTTAATATAGTTAAATAATTTAAAAAACATATATTATTTATAATTATAATAGATAATTTTAAATATAATTAATACATAACAATTGTTAATATTTATATAACATGAGGAATAAAAATAAAGTTTACTGATGAGTTAAAAATTAATATTTCTAGCAAATGTAAATTTCATAGAATATATTCTAAATTAAATTAGAATGTAAATAAATTTTTATAATTAATTAAGTTAGAAAGTAAATAAATTTTTATAATTAATTAAGTTAGAAAGTAAATAAATTTTTATAATTAATTAAATTTCATAAATATGATGTAAATTTAATGTTTACACAAAATTCAATTTTATTATAATGTTATTAAAAAGATGATTTATTAAAAGGTGATTTTCTTGACTACAAGAACTTTGGATGAGATTAATGAGAAAATAGCTAAAGGCGAAGCTAATGTATTAACTGCTCATGAATTAAAAGAGCTTATTAAAGAAGGTAAAACTCCTAAATTTGAGGATGTTGATGTAGTAACTACAGGAACATGTGGTATAATGTCAGGAACTGCAGCTATATTTCATATAGGGATTACTGCCCCTGGAGTGTTTAGAAAAGCTAAGAATGTCTTTCTTAATGGAGTTCCAGCATTCCCAGGACCTTGTCCTAATGAATTATTAGGCTCTGTTGATGTGATTTCTTATGGGACTGAACATAGTACCAAAGATCATGAATATGGTGGCGGATTCTTATTTAAAGATTTCTTAAAGGGAGAAAAAATTGATGTTGAAGTAGAATCAATAGAAGGTCAAAAATATGAAACAACAATTACAAAAGACGATATTACAAGAGCTCAAGTGATTGGTGTAAGAATGACTTTTAGAAATTACACAGCATTTGTAAACCCTGCTAATGATACTGCTAGTTCTATCTTCAATGGAATCCCAATGAAAGGTGGTTTAGACCAATTCACCTTTTCTGGTTGTGGTGATTTAAATCCTTTACAAAATACTGTTAAAAGTAATTTAATCGGAGAAGGAACTAAAATTCTTTTCAATGGAGCACAAGGAAGAGTTTTAGGTTCAGGTACAAGAAGTTCTGATGCTAAACCAAATTTAATGCTAACTGCAGACTTACTTGAAATGTCACCAGAATATATTGGAGGGTTTAAAACAGGAGCAGGTCCTGAAATCTACGATTCCGTAGCTATTCCTATACCAATACTCGATGAAAAAGCATTTGAAGATGTTTTAATATTAAATACTGATATTCCTCTTGTAGTAGCTGATATTCATGGAAGACATTTGCCATTAACTGAAACTAGCTATGATAAAGTTTGGGACGGTTATGATGAGAGACCAACTTTTAATAAAGATAAATTCAATGCATCTGAAAATGAAATAGTTAAAACTAGTTGCCCAACAAATGCAATTAATGATGATGGAACTTTGAATTTAGATGATTGTTTTGGATGTGGATTATGTGTTTATTTATCTAAAAATAGCACTTACACAATGAATATTGGTTCTGTTGATATTGAAATCGATGAGGAAACTCATAATATTCCAATAACTTGCCGACAGTCTGATATTCAAAGAGGTAAAAAGATTTCTCTTAAACTAAAACAATTAATCAAGGATGGAGAATTCACACTTTAATGAGAATTTAATTTAAACTAGAACACAAAATTGAAATAGAGATTTGAATTTAGATTTGTTGTAATTTGAATAAGATTTTGAATTAAAATCTGAATTTTAAAAGATTCTTTATTTTTCTTTTAAAAATTCTTATTCTTATTTGTAATAGAATTTTAATTAGAATTTTGCATAATATTATTAAATTATTTTTTATAATTTTTATGCAATTTCATAGAATATTATTATTTTATTTTTATTATAATTAATTTCTAATAGTTTAATAATACTATATTTTGAATTTTTTTCTATTTATAGTATATAATTTTTATAACTATTAGTTAATTTTATAATCACAATTAATGATATGAAAATTGATGTAATTTTAAAGAAATTATTTTAGAATAGGGATACAACAATAATAGTAATAATAATAGTGATAGTAGCATAATAGTGATAGTAGCATAATAGTGATAGTAGTATAATAGAGTAATAATAATAATAATAATAATAATTGTTATCAACATTAATAATTTATTCATGAGGGATTTAATGAAATATGACTTAATAATAGGTAGATATGGTGAAGTAGGATTAAAGAGTCCTCGTGTTAGAGGTAGATTTGAGAGAAAACTAGTTTCTAATATCAAATCTTCAATCAAATGTGACATTGATGTTAATCAAGCAAGATTTTTCATTTTTCCTGAAAATTTTGATGATGCCGTAGAAAAATTAGATAAAATTTTTGGAATAGTTTCCTATTCACCAGCTATTTCTCTAACAACCGACTTAGATGAAATTGAAAAACATTTAACTAAGTATATAGAGGAACTAGAAAAACAAGGTTTAATCGATTCTGATACACCGTTTGCAGTTAGATGCAGAAGGGTTGGAACACATGATCTTTCTTCACAGGAATTTGCAGCTTTTGCTGGAAGTGTTGTTGTTAAAAAAATAGGAGCTCCTGTTGATTTAACTAATCCTAAAATTAAGATTTTTCTTGAAGTAAGGGAGGGTGAAACTTACATATTCCATGAAAAAATACAAGGTCCTGGTGGATTACCTCTTGGAACACAAGGAAGACTTGTTGCGCTTATATCTAGTGGAATTGACTCTCCGGTTGCTGCTTATTTGATGATGAAACGTGGATGTGAAATAACAGCTATTCACTTTGACAATGATCCTTTTGCAGGGCCTCAAGTAACTGAAAACTTTAAAGAATTAATAAATAAACTTAATGAATATGCTTCAGGAAGTCCAATAAGGACAAAAATTGTTAAATATGGAGATTACCTACAAAAGTGTAAAGACAAAGCTCCAGAAAAATTAACATGTGTTTTATGTAAATCTGGCATGTATAAATTAGCTAGTGAAGTAGCTAAAAGAGAAAAAGCTTTGGGAATAATAGATGGTAGTAGTGTTGGACAAGTAGCTTCTCAAACTCTCCCAAATATCTTAGCTACTCGTGATAATGCTGAATTTCCTATTCTAAGCCCACTCATAGGTTTAGATAAGGTGGAAATTGAGAAAATAGCTAAAAAAATCGGTACATTCCCAATTTCGGAACTTAATGATGGGGGATGTTCAGCAGTACCTAAGTATCCCGAAACTAAAGCTAATTTAGAAAGAGTTCACGATGCTGTTGAAGCTATTAATCAATCTGAAGAGATTTTAAAAGCTTTAGATAAACTTTATTCTTAATTTTTTCTTTTTAATTATTTTTAATCACTTTTTAACATATTTCAAGTTTTGTTATTATTTTTTAACATATTTTAAGTTTTGTTATTATTTTTTAACATATTTCAAGTTTTGTTATTATTTTTTAACATATTTTAAGTTTTGTTATTATTTTTTAACATATTTCAAGTTTTGCTACTTTTCCGATCCATACACTTCTTTTAATTGTTTAACCTTAATATATTTTATTTTCAAGCGTGTTTAAATTTATTTAATTCAGTATTACATTTTTAAAAGATGTTAAATTCCATGATTTTTTAAGGAGAGAATATTAGTTTTTTAATTTCAATTTAAAAATATTAAATAAAATAAAAATATTAACTAATCATGAAAATTATTATCTTGTTATACTAAAATTTATATGTATAATAATTTAAGATATTAATGAGGGGTAACCTTAAACTTAGTAAAACTTATATTAAATAACTTATATAGTATAAATATATTAAATATGTAAACTATTTTTTGATTAAATATTATGAAATGTTTTATAATCATTTTCATAGTCAAAAAAATTATTAAACAAAATAAAAATAATTAATCTGATATATCTATTATTGTATATATGGATTTATTATTATTTGAGGAAGAATTATGACAAAAACTACTATAAGTGTTATTAAAGCTGATGTTGGAAGTGTTGCAGGTCATTTAGTAGCTCATCCTAATTTAATAGACACATGTGATGAAGTACTAGCAAAAGCACTAGAAGAAGGATTATTAGAAGATTATTATATAACTCGCTGTGGTGACGATATAGATATGATCATGACTCACAGAAATGGTGAAGAAAATGAGGAAGTCCATGAAACAGCATTCAATGCTTTTATGAAAGCTACTGAAGTAGCTAGAGGGCTGAAATTGTATGGTGCAGGTCAAGATTTATTGTCTGATACCTTCTCTGGAAATATCAAAGGTATGGGTCCTGGAGTAGCTGAAATGGAATTTAAAGAAAGACCAAGCGATCCTATCATTGTTTATTGTTGTGATAAGACTGAGCCTGGAGCATTTAATTTACCATTGTATAGGATCTTTGCAGATCCATTTAACACTGCAGGGTTAGTTATAGACCCAAGTTTACATGATGGATTTAAATTTGAAGTTTTCGATGTAATGGAGCATAGAAAAGTTATTATGAATTGTCCTGAAGAATCTTATGATTTACTCGCTCTTTTAGGTTCTACTGGAAGATATGTTATTAAAAGAATCTTTAAAAAGAATGGTGAAATAGCTGCTTCTTTAAGTACAGAAAGATTAAATTTAATGGCAGGTTCTTACATTGGTAAAGATGACCCTGCAGCTATTGTAAGGGCACAGTCTGGATTCCCTTCAGCAGGGGAAGTTGTTGAACCATTTGCATTCCCTCATTTAGTAAGTGGATGGATGAGAGGTTCTCACAATGGTCCTTTAATGCCAACTAGTCAAGAAGAAGCTAATCCTATTAGATTCGATGGACCTCCAAGAGTAATTGGTTTAGGTTTCCAAGTAGCAGATAGTAAATTAATTGGGCCAGTTGATTTGTTCGATGATCCTGCATTTGATAGAACAAGACAACAAGCAGCAGATATTGCTGATTATATGAGAAGACATGGTCCTTTCGAACCACACAGATTACCAAGTGAAGAAATGGAATATACTTCTTTACCTGGAGTTTTAGAAAAATTAGAATCAAGATTTGAAAAGATGGATTAATTTCCATAATTTTCATAATTTTTTGTTTTTACTTTTTTATCTTATTTTTTATCTTTATTTTTAATAGCTATTTTATTTTTTATATATTTTTAAATTCGTTTTAAAAATCTTATTAAATTTTATTAGCTTTTATCATCTTTTATTAGCCCCTATTAGTTTTTATTAGCCCATATTAGTTTTTATTAGCTCCTATTAGCTTTTAGTGATTTTATATTTTATATTTTATTTTTTAATTTTATTTGTTTTTCATGAGTTATATATTATTTATTTATAAAATTATATTAATAATTTAATACTTATTTATATTATATTATTATTTATATTATAAAGTTTAATGATTTAATGTCAAAGTGAAATTTTTTATAAAAAGTAGCTTTGATAAAAATTAATGGAGGTGAAACTTCATGAATTTAAAGCTGAGTATTACTTTAATTGGGATTATATTTCTTAAAAAAGTAATAGCTAAAGCTTTATCATCTGAAAGGAAGCTTATAAAAACTTACAATCAGATGAAAAAGAAAAAACTCGAGTAATCCCTTAGGGGATTACTTTCATGCATATATAAGTATGATGTATTATTTAAAGTTTTTTCTTAAGATTCACTGGATAGTTTCACAAATCCATTAATTATAATTCATTAGTTAATAAATCCATTTTATCTATGACCAATTTAGCTTATTTTAATTAATTTAATCTATTTTTAATTTATCTTAGAGGCCTGAAGAATATCATAGATGAATCTAATATACTTAGCTAAATAATATTATAAATGATTCTTAAAGTATCAATTAATCCATGGGTATAGATAATACATTCAAATGAGGTAATATTCATCTTTTTTTTCAAGATAATGATTACAACCTTCATGACAATCTTTAGCTCTTGATATTGCTTCCTTTTCTTCTTTTGTAAAATCAATCCTCTTTTAGCTTCCTCATTTAGACATTTTACTAGACTTTTTTCTTGCAATGATTTCAAGTATTTGCTTGTATGAGTATTGCTTAGATTAATTTCTTTAGCTATTTCTTAAGGTATTTTTGTTTGTTCTCCTATAAAAATTAAGATTTTAACCCTATGTTTTGAAGATTTCACAAATGAAAGAAGATTAATTGTTTCTTTATCCATATTTTAAATTAGCCAGTTAAAACTAATTATTTAGTGGCTCTTAGGGAGCATAATAAGGGCATAAATATAAATATTATAAAAGCATATTAACAGTAATATAAATGTAAGATAAAATTGATTATTATATTAAGGGTATGAAGTAGTTAAAACTATATTATCCTAAAAGAATAGCATTTTTCAACTGTTTTTATATGGCATTAATGGAAGAACTAGGAATAAAAGAAACAGCATCATTTGATGAGGATTTTGACTTAAACAAAAATATAAAAAGAATACATTAAACCTATTGTTGGTAGATCATAATTAAAATTAGTAATTAAATTTTGATATTCATCATTTTATTTTATTTTTTTTAGGAGAAATAATTATTTTTCTTCTTATTTTTATTTTTTTTAAGTTTTAATGTATTAATAATACTAATTTTCACTTTGTCTAATTTTTAAAAATAAGCTATTTTATTGATTACTCTTTGTTTAATCAGAAATGAATAAGTTAATTATGATTAAAATTAATTGAAAAAATAAAATATTTGGGTTTGATCTAATTAATGGAATGATTGAGTTTTATAGCATCTATTAGTCCATGAGCATAGGTAATACATCCAAAAGAAGATATTTCGTCTCCTTTTTTAAGGTAATATTTACAATCTTCTTTATAACTTTTAGCTCTTTCTATTATTTCTTCTTCTTCAGCTGTAAATTTTATTGATTTGATTTCTTTAAAGCTTTCATCAAGCTTTTCAATGTCGATAAGAATCCTTTCCTCACATTCCATAATACAGTCTCACTCTAGTTTTACTGAGTTTATTTGTTAAGATTTATTCTTTCATAGCTTGTAGCTTTCCAAACATGATAGATTCTTTGAACTACAGTTATGTATGAAAGTATAACAAGCAATATAACAGTCCAATTCATATAGATACTATTGTTTAAGAAAAATGCGATGAATGATCCAGCTGCTAAAAGAAGAAGTCTTGTAGCTCTTTCAGCTATTCCTACATTGCAGCTGATTCCTTTTGATTCGGCACTTGCTCTAACATAGCTAACTGTTATTGCAGAATGAATAGCTAAAACACCTATTATCCAAGATATATATCCTCCAAAAATGATTCCAATTATTATTATTGCATCAGAGAATCTGTCCATAGTTGAATCAAGAAAAGCCCCAAATTTGGATGTTTTATTATGGTATCTAGCTATAGCTCCATCAAAAACATCAAAAACTCCAGCTATCAGTATAAACACTCCTCCAAGAAACAAATCTCCTGTCCCAAAAAATATTGCTGAAATAGCTGCCATAAATGGGGATATAATTGTCATAATATTGGGATTTATATTGATCCTCTTAGCTAAAGGTTCAAGAATTCTTTTTAAAAAGGGTCTAAATCTTTCAAGCATAATTTAACTATAGTTTCTTAGACTTTATAAATTTAGCTAATTTTTTTTCAAATATAAATAATTGAGCATTATCCAACATATTAATATTAAGTCATTCTTGAATTTCTTATTGTATTTGGATATGTTTGAATCTAATATATCTTTATTATTTATATATTGAAGTTTTCATTGAATTTCTTATTGTATTTGGATATAGTTAAATACAATAGGCCTTATTTAATAATAGCTATCGATTTATCATGATTTTTATTTGACACAGCCTTTTATTTAATCTAAGTTATTTATATATAGGATAATGATTCATATAATAATAGTTTGTAAGGATTTAATAATTTATATAATCTGGTATCTAAATAATTTGCATACTAGCCAGATCTATTTATAATAGTTAATTCCAATCTTTATATCGATTTTTGTGATTTAAATGAGAATAATAAAAATGAATCCTGATGATCCTGACCCTACCTTATTAAATGAGGCTATTAATATATTAAGTGATGGAGGGATTATAATCTATCCTACTGACACCCTTTATGGATTAGGGGCTAATATATATAACAAAAAAGCTATAAGGAACATATATAATATTAAGGGTCGTGATAAGAATAAACCCATGTCTGTTTGTGTTTCTTCAATTGAAGTAATTTCTTTAATAGCAAACATACCTTCAGAATATAAAAATTTGATAATGAATAATCTTCCAGGTCCATTCACTTTTATATTATCTAAAAATTCTTCCATACCTTATTATTTTATGACTAATAATGGAAAAATAGGTATTCGGGTTCCTAAAAGTGAAATAGCTAGAAAACTGTCCCATATTTTTCCCATAACTGCTACAAGCGCTAATCTATCAGGTAAAGAAGCATTAAGGACTCCAAAAGAAATAGCTAACCAATTAAATGTAGATGTCGATTTGGTCATTGATGTTGGCCCTTTAGGTTCTAATTCCCCTTCTACTGTGGTTGACCTAACAACTAAAGAAATTAAGATTTTAAGACAAGGATCTGGACATCTTTCACATGTTTAGCAAATAGTAAGTTATTCAAGCCCATAATTTTTTATTCTTTTTTATAGATTCATGATTTTCTATAAAATTTATTCAAAAATACAATGTTAAAACATTATTATTTAAATATATAATTTTTCTAAATTTATTTACTATAATTTTAAATTCTATTATTGATATAATTATTACAAGTAAATTTTGACAATTAACTGTTAATTATTATAATTTTGTTTAGATAATTATAAATAAGTATATTAATCTTAAACTAGATTTTTAAGTATATTAATCTTGAACTAGGTTTATAAGTATATTAATCTTGAACTAGGTTTATAAGTATATTAATCTTGAACTAGGTTTATAAGTATATTAATCTTGAATTCATTTTATAAGTAAATTACTTATTAACTTAAGTTTAATATTAAGTTATTCAGTAAATTAAATTTTGACAAACTATTTGATTGTTTTTTAAAATCGTTTTAACAATCTTAATTTGAGGAAATCATGAAAGTATTAACAAATTTAAAAAATTCTCCTAAAATAAAAACTCATTCAGCTTTAGATGATCTTTTAGGAGGGGGAATTGAAAAAAGGACTATCACACAATTCTATGGGCCTCCTGGTTCTGGAAAAACGAATATATCTTTGACTTTAGCTATTCAAGTAGCTCAAAGTGATAAAAAAGTAGTGTATATTGACACTGAAGGAGGAATATCCATTGATAGAATCAGACAAATAGCTGGAGATGATTTTGATAGGATAGCAGAAAATATAGTTGTTTTCGAGCCAAATTCATTTCAAGAACAAGGGAATGATTTAAAAACTATTGAATCATGGCTCAATGCTAATGTTGAAGATATTGATTTAATATTGTTAGATTCTGCTGTAGCTCTTTATAGGCTTCAAGAAGAAAAAAAATCAAAATTGTTAAATAAAAATTTGGGAATCCAAATGGGAACATTATCCCGCCTTGCTCGTAATCATGACATTGCAATTTTTATAACTAATCAGATTTATTCTTCTTTTGATGAAGAAAGAATTGGCACAATTACTCCTGTTGGGGGAACAATTTTAAGATATTGGAGTAAGATTATTGTAGAACTCTCAAGGTCTGAAAGAGATGGTAAACGTATAGCTACTTTAAGAAGACATAAGTCCATACAAGAGGGAAAAAACATAGAATTTGCTATTACTAATAATGGAATTGAGTAGTAATCGCTTAGTAGATGGATAATAAAATAATGTAATTTTAATTAATCATTAGTTTTATATTAATTTTGATTAATTGTTAGTTTTATATTAATTTTGATTAATTGTTAGTTTTATATTAATTTTGATTAATTGTTAGTTTTATATTAATTTTAATTAATCACTAGTTTTATATTAATTTCAATAACCACTAGTTTTATAAATATCTTTTGATATAACTATAGATAAGTTAGTAATATAACTATAAATAAAATATATTATTTATAATATTAACATATATTATACAATTAGCTATTTTTATTATTTAGAATGTGTAATATGACTTTCCAATAGAATGATGTGATATGATGATTCCAACGAAAAAATACGCGAAAGCTGCAAAGATAGCTCCAAAAGGCTTTGATACAGCTAATGAATTTTTTGAATTCGTTTTTAATGACAAAGAAATTATATGGATGGGTCAAAACACTAATCATCTTCATAAAGAAAATCAAATACGAGATGCAATGCTTAGTTGTGTTGAAAGCAGAGAGTATGCTAAATATCCTCCTCCAGAAGGTTTTCCAGAGCTTAAAAAATTGATCTTAAAAGATTTAAATCTTGAAGATTCTGATATTTTAATAACTGCTGGTGGAACAGAATCTTTGTATCTTTGTATGAATGATATATTAGAACCACATAACAATGTCATAACTTGTGATCCTGGTTACTTGATCATAGATAATTTTGCAAGTAGATTTGCAAATGAAGTAAGATCTGTACCTATATACAGTAGTGAAAATGGCTATAAGTTAACCCCTGAACTTGTAAGGGCTAATATGGATGAAAATACAAAAATAGTAGTACTAATTGATCCTTTAAATCCTTTAGGTTCATCATACACTGAAGAAGAAATGAAAGAATTTGCAGAAATAGCTGAAGAAAATGATATTTATCTATTACATGATATCACATACAAAGATTTTGCAAGGAAACATTTTTTAGCTGCTGATTATGCTCCAGATCATGCTATAACTATTTATAGTTTTTCAAAGATTTGTGGAATGGCTGGTCTCAGAATTGGATCAATTATTGGAGCTTCAAATATAATCAGCTCTGTAAGAACTATACTAATTAATGATTTAGGGACTAATTTAATTGCACAAGCTGGTGCAATCGCTGCTCTTAAATCAAAAGATGATTGGATAAAAGAAGTTATTACAACAACTAGAAATAATCAAAAAATAATTAAAGAAGTCGTTGATGAAATTCCTGGAGCTTTTATTCCTGTTTATCCCTCTGAGGGTAATATGTTAGCTATTGATCTTAAAGGAACCGGTATTAATCCTACAGAAATGGTTGAATATCTACTTGAAAGGAAGATTTTTGTTCGTCAAGGAACTTATACAAGTAATCGCTTTGGAGATAACTATTTTAGAGTTAGTTTTTCTATTCCTGAAGAACAAGTTAGAACATTTGTAAAAGAATTTAGGAAAGCTATTGATTTTTTAAGAAAAAATTAACTACATATTTTTCTTTTGTTTTTAGCAAATGGTATGTTTTTGTTGTCTGTTTTTGTTTTTAGCAAATGGTATGTTTTTGTTGTCTGTTTTTGTTTTTAGCAAATGGTATGTTTTTCATCTGTTTTTTGAGTAAATAGTATGTTTTTTATCTGTTTTTAGCAAATAGCATATTTTTTATCTATTTTTATTTATTATTTAATATCAATGGCTTTTTGAACAATTCAAAGTCTTGAACATATTCTTTAGTTGTTATCATAGCTATTTCTGCTTTTTGAAGTTCAGCTCCTAGATATGCTGCGTGTTCTAGCCTAGTAACTAGTCCTCTTTCAACTAATTCGTTGTATATTTTTCTTGCATCTTGCCCTTGAATAGCTAAATCGGGTTTTGCCTTTTTAAAGTGAGTAACTACTATTTTACTTTTATCATATCTTGTGCCATGCTCAACTTTTATTTTAAAACTACCTTTTGGGTCAAGTATGAATCTAAGTTCCTTCTCAGCATTGTATGTTTGTATATCAAGGTTTTCAGATATTTCTTCATCTGATTCATTGATTTGTTGGATTTCTTGTATTTGCTCAAATTGTCTTTTTTTCTTGTCTTTGAAAATAAGTAGATTCAAACCAAGATCTTTTGGGATCGAATCTCTGTGTTTGGCTAAAAACATCATCTTTGATGAAATAGCTAATTCATTTACACTATTCCAGGTCTTTCCACTTTCATCAGGAGTAAAAAGTACGCTGGTTTTGAGTTCCATAGCTATTCCTCCAAGCAATGCATTAGCTCCTGTGGAATCTGTATCTAGTAATTCAGTAACATTGCCTACTCCAAAAAACATTGGGATATCTTGTGTTTTTCTGAACTCTCTACAAGCTATTATTGAGTCAACTATACTGCTACTGTTGATTGGATCTAAAACCATATCTGCAATTGTATCAATTCCTTCACAAGCATTAACTAGTTTATTCATGGCCAATACTCTTTCTTTGGGTGTATGTGGAATAAAACTTTCTGAAAAATTTGTTGGAAGAAGCACTGCAGGAATATTTTTTTCCTTTAATATTGGAAGCACTTCCTTGTAATTTCCCAAATCTAAGCTTAAAACCAAGTCTATATCGTTTTCTACAGCTATTTTAATTTCTTTGGTATTTAATGTATCAATACTCAATGGCCTATTTCCAATCACTGATCTTAAAGTTGATATGATATTTGGAATCTCAGAAGACATATCTTCTCCAGCTATCATTCCAATGTCAATCATATCTACTCCATTATCTATGAAATATTGTGCTTTCCATATCAATTCCTCTTTTGATAATGAAGGAGCATTAGCTATTTCACCTAATATTCGCATGGGAAAATCTTCACCAACAGCTAAGTCTTTGATTAAAATATTGTTTGGTTTTTTAAGGAGCTTTAAAACTTTTTCACTGTCGTTTTCGAAGTTTTCTATGAATTCAAATGCTTTTTTTCGCTTTTCATCTTCAATTAATTTGTCTGCTGTTTTAGTTTCTGATAGTTCTAGTTCTTCAATTAGGTTTAAAACCATAGAAAGATCTGCAGCATCTGCAGAACCTTTAAAAGTAGGAATATTAAGAGCTTTAGCTATTTCTGTACTATCTTTTTTCATTAATCCTGGAACCAATATCATATCTATATCTTTTAAAACATCAGAATAATATTTTTTAACATCTTTAATAACTTTATTTGGAGTTAAAAAAGCAGCTATTTGTGTATCAGCAACATGGATAATAACATCTTCGTTAGATTCATTAGTTAATTTTTTAACCAATGGATATGCTAATTTTCCAGTTATAATAAGAATTTTCATAATTAAAACCTATGATTTTGGATATTTTTCATCATTTAAGAATCTTTTGTAATTATTTAAATAGTTTGTAATTAGTGAAGTTGATAATTTCTTTCTATAATAATCTTTATTCATTAATAATAATTAATAATAATTAATAATTTTTTTATTAATTTCTTTTATTCATTAATAATAATTAATAATTTTTTTATTAATTTCTTTTATTAATTTATTTCATATTACAATATTTTCTTCATAAAATAGTTATATATTTATATATGAAAAGATATAATAATATTATTCTTAATAATTAATCATGATAAATAGGTAATTAATTAATTTTAATAATAAATAATTTCAATAATAGATAATTTTAATGAATGATTTGAAAATAAATAATGTATTTAAAAATTAAAATAATATAATTAAATTTTTAATTATTCAAAATGATTAATAATATGATTAATTAATTTCATTAGAATAAATATGAATTTTTATAGAATTAATAGCTATTTTAAATAATTTAATAGGATTGTTTGTTTAAATATTGATTTTAATGAATAATAAATTATCAATTATAAACAAATTATAAAACTTTATATATCTTGTAATTTATAATGATTATACATGATGAATGGAGGAAAGTTTAATGATTGAAATTCGCTTTCATGGTCGTGGAGGACAAGGTGCCGTTACTGCAGCAGAGATATTAGCTAAAGCTGCATTTGAAGATGGGAAATATTCTCAAGCTTTTCCATTTTTTGGAGTAGAAAGAAGAGGAGCTCCAGTCATGGCCTTTACTAGGATAGATACTAAGCCCATAGAAATAAGATATCAAGTATACAACCCAAATCATGTCATTGTTCTTGATGATGGATTATTGGATGTTATTGACGTATTTTCTGGATTAAAAGATGATGGTGAAGTTATCATAAATACAAAAAATGAAGATGTAACTAAAAAAGATGGTGTTTATGCTATAGATGCTACTGGAATAGCTCTTGATAATCTTGGTCTACCAATTGTTAATACTGTTATGCTAGGATCTTTTGCAAAAAAAAGTGGAGAAGTTACTCTTGATTCTATTATTAAAGTTATTAAAGAAACATTCTCAGGTAAAGTTGGGGAAAAGAATGCTAAAGCAGCTAAAATAGCTTATGACACAATTTAAGCAAAACTTATCTCAATATAATTATTGGGATTATATAGTATTAGATGTAGTTGATTTATTTGATTATTGATTACTGATATGTTATTAATAACTTATAGTATTATGTTTACATCCTTAATTAATTATATTATTAACAATTACATCATTAATAATTTATAGTATTATATTTACATCCTTAATCAATTATATTATTAATAAATTGCATTAAAAATAATTATATTATTAATAAATTACATTAAAAATTAATATACTATTTTACATATTATTAAACATAACAAAGGTGATTTAATGGAATCTAAAGGAGGAGCAATAGTTAATCCTGGAAGTACTCGTATTAATAAAACTGGGAGTTGGAGAACATTTAAACCAGTTTTAGACAAAGAAAAATGTAATGATTGTGATAATTGTATAATGTTCTGCCCAGAGGGCAGTATAAATAAAGATCATGATATTGATTACGATTATTGCAAAGGCTGTGGTATATGTGTAACAGAATGCCCAGTTAAAGCTATTGAAATAGAAAGAGAATAGCTAACTATTACTAATTCTAATAATACTAACTATTTAAAGATTAACTTATTGAATGTATCAAATATTTAAAAATATTAGCTTATTAAATATTTACAGGTATTAGTTTATTAAATATTTAAAAATATAGCTTATTTAAAGGTATTAACTATTTAAAACTATCCAAAATAAATTCAAATCAAATTTAAAAATTATGGTAAAAGGAGAAAAATATGACATTAAAAGTTATCACGGCAAATGAAGCAATTGCTGAAGCTGTAAAATTATCAAAACCTAAAGTTGTCCCTGTTTATCCTATTACTCCACAAACAACAATTTCAGAATATCTTGCCAAATTTGTTTCTAATGGAGATCTTGAAGCAGAATATATTAGGGTTGAATCTGAACACAGTGCTTTAAGTGCAGCTATTGGAGCATCTGGGACTGGAGTTAGAGTTTTTACAGCTACGTCTTCCCAAGGACTCATGCTCATGCATGAAATTATATTTGCAGCTGCAGGAATGAGAATGCCTATTGTTATGGCGGATGCAAACAGAGCTATTTCTGCACCGTTAAATATTTGGAATGATCAACAAGATTCAATTTCTCAAAGAGATTCTGGATGGATGCAAATATATGTGGAAAATGCTCAAGAAGCTCTTGATTCTGTGATTCAATCATATAAAGTTTCAGAAAATGATAATGTTTTACTTCCAAGTATGGTTTGTTTAGATGGGTTTATATTAACTCATACTGTCGAACCTGTAGATATTCCGGATCCAGAGCTAGTGGAAAAATTTTTGCCTGAATTTGAGCCAAAATATGCATTTTTAGATCCAACTAGACCAATGTCACTCGGATCTCTCACAGATCCCGACTATTATATGGAAGCACGTTATCAAGTTGAAGAAGCCATGGAAAATTCTCTAGAGGTAATCAAAAATGTGGATGATGAATTTGGAGAAATTTTTGGTAGAAAACATGGTTTAGTTGAACCATACAAATGTGATGATGCTGAAATAGTTATAGTGGCCATGGGGTCAATTTGTAGTACTATAAGAACAGTTATTGATGATTTAAGGGAAAAGGGAGAGAAAATAGGCCTTCTTAAAATAAGAGTTTACAGACCTTTCCCATCTGAAGAAATTAATAAAATTCTTAGAGATGTACCTAAAGTAGCTGTTGTTGATAAAAATGTTTCATTTGGAACTGGTGGAGCTCTTTATAATGATATTAAAGTTAAAACAGATAAAGAGGCTTATGATTTCATAATTGGACTTGGTGGACGAGATATAACTCCTATTGAGATTGAGGAAATTATAGAAAAAACTAAAAATCCAGTTAAAGATGTTACTTGGATAGGTTTAAAAGGAGGGTCACAATGAAAATACCTGAAGAAGAATTATTTGCTCCAGGACACAGAGGATGTGCTGGTTGTGGTGCTACTATAGGAGTAAGACTAGCTCTTAAAGTATTAGGTAAAAATACAGTAGCTATTTCAGCTACAGGTTGTTTAGAAGTTATCAGTACTCCTTTTCCTGAAACTGCATGGGAAATTCCATGGATACATGTAGCATTTGAAAATGCTGGGGCAGTTGCATCTGGCGTTGAACGCGCACTTAAAGCTCAAGGTAAAGAAGATGTAAATGTTGTTGCATTTGGTGGAGATGGTGGAACTGCAGATATTGGAATGCAATCATTATCTGGAGCAATGGAAAGAGGACATAATTTAATCTATATTTGTTATGACAATGAAGCTTATATGAATACTGGGATTCAAAGAAGTGGATCTACTCCATATGGGGCGTCAACAACTACTTCTCCTCATGGAACAGAAAGTTTTGGTGAAGATAGGCCTAAAAAAAATATGCCATTGATTATAGCAGCTCATGGAGTACCTTATGTAGCTACTGCTTCAATCTCATATCCTGAAGACTTTATGAAAAAAGTTAAAAAAGCAGCTGAAACTAATGGACCTGCTTATATTCATTTAAATCAGCCATGTACTACAGGTTGGGGATATGATCCATCAAAAACTATTGAACTCGGACGATTAGCTGTTGAAACTGGGTCATGGTCATTATATGAAATCGTGGAAGGTGAATTTAAATTGACCTACAAACCACAAATTAGAAAACCAGTTAATGAATATTTAAATGCTCAAAAAAGATTTAAACATCTTTCTGATGAGGAAAAGGAAAAAATTCAAGAATATGTCGATAAACAATGTGCAGAACTTGGAATTTAGGAGGGATATGGCTTGAAAAAAATAACAATACAATCTGATTTATGTGATGGTTGTTTAGATTGTGAACAAGCTTGTTGTGGACTTTATGGAACATCAAGAATTACTATTCGAGAAGTTGAAGGTTCATACTATCCTATAATTTGTCAACAATGTGAAAATGCTCCCTGTGTAATCATATGTCCAACAGATGCCATGTCTTCTAATGGTATAAATCAAGAGAAGTGTATAGCTTGTGGATTATGTATGATGGTCTGCCCATTTGGTGCAGTTAAAGTTGAAAATAGAGAAGCTCAAAAATGTGATAGATGTGAATCAAGAGGAGAAAGTCCTGCATGTATTAAAGCGTGTTCTAAACGTGCTATTGCTCTAATTGACACTGATGAACTTAAATCTATGAAACAGGATCAATTCTTATCTAAAATGGCAGGAATTAAAAATAAACCTAAGAAAAATAACTTTATTAACATACTAACAAGTTCCACAAGGTCTAATAGATCTTATAAAGATAAAAAAAATTCTAATTGAACTTTTAAAAGTAAAGAAAGTAAAAAAATCTCTTGAGGAGTTAAAATGAGTGAATTAATTTCAAATCCTGATCTTTGTATAGATTGTATGAAATGTGAGAGGAACTGCCCACAAAATGCAATTAGAGTAAATGAGGGAGTACCATTATTTTGTATGCATTGTACACCAGAAAAAGCTCCATGTTTAAATATATGTCCAGAAAATGCGATAGAAGAACTTGGAGGGGCCATTGTAATCAATAATGATAAATGTATTGGTTGCGGAATGTGTAAAAATGTTTGTCCAATTGGAGCAATTTCCATAGACGAAATTGGCTTAGCAAAGAAGTGTGATTTGTGTATCAATGAAGATACTCAACAATGTGTAGAGTATTGCCCAACAAATGCACTTATAAACGATTCAAAAGGAATTGTTTCTGCAAAACAAGATAAAATAGCTTCTGAATTTAAAAGGCTTAAAGGCATTTTACCATAGCTTTAAGAATAATTAAATTACTAGTTTCTAATTTGATTAGTTTTTATTTATTATTTTATTTAATATTTGGCTTTTTTATATTTTTATTTTATTTTTTCATCTATTTGGTCTCTTTTTAGCTATTTTAATCATTGTATTTATTTTTCTTATACTTGCTTATTTTTCTTATAGTTGCTTTCATCATATTTTTTTATTTAGTTCTAATATTGTTTTTTAAAATGTATATAATTAGATAATTATTGTAATTATTATGCTATTACCTAATTATTATTTTACAAAAAAATATATTAAAGCAAAACATATCTATTATTAGTGTTGCTATATTTAAGGAAACATAAATGATTTTTAAGATTTATAAATTTTTTCTGTTTATAAAATAAAATCTAAGTTTTTAATATTCATAAAGAATAAGTTTTTATTTCAACTAATAATCAAGCATCTTAAATAATAGATAAATATTTAATTGATACATGAATATTTGATAAATATTCAAATAATTTAGATAAATTAAAATAAATAAATATCTACCTTAATACTAATTATTCTAATAGCTAATTAAATAGATAATATCATTGGAGTGAAAAAATGATAAGTGAAGATCTTATTGAAGATACTATTTATCAACTTTATAAAAAAGCAGTTACAAAATTACCTGAAAATGTCACTATCTCATTGGAAGATGCACTTAAAATTGAGAATGATGAAGTTGCATGTCTGAATATTGAAGCAATTTTAAAAAATATTAAACTTGCTGAAGATAAGTCCATCCCTATGTGTCAAGATACAGGTCTACCCATAATTTTTGTAAAACTTGGAAATGTTGAAGTTGAAAACTTACATGATGGAATAATTAAAGGAGTTAAAAAAGCTACAAGGGAAATTCCTCTTCGTCCAAATGTGGTGGATCCTATTACTAGGAAGAATACTGGAGATAACATCGGAATAAATATCCCTATAGTTGATATTGAATTAACAGATGAAAACTATATAGAATTCACAATTTTACCAAAAGGAGCGGGGTCTGAGAATAATAATGCTCTGAAAATGGCTTTACCAAGTGAAGGAATAAAAGGAATTAAAGATTTTGTACTTGAAACTGTGATAAAAGCAGGTGGAAAACCATGTCCTCCGATTGTTGTAGGTGTGGGAATTGGTGGAAATTCAGATTTAGTCATGAAGATAGCTAAAAAAGCACTTCTTAGGAAAATTGGAGAGAGAAATCCTGATCCAACAATATCTAAATTAGAATTAGATCTTTTAAATGAAATTAATGAAACTGGAATTGGTCCAATGGGTCTTGGAGGAAAAACAACTGCCCTTGATGTTAAAATCGATAAAATAGATACACACACGGCAAGTTTACCTATTGGAATTTGTATTCAATGTTGGGCTCATAGGTATGCTAGTGCAACATTAGAAGATCCAGAAAGATCCAATTGAATCTAGAAAGATTTAATTGAATCTAGAAAGATTTGATTGAATTCAGAAAGATCCAATTGATAATAATCTTTTGTTATATTTAATATTTTAACAATTATTATTTTCTAAATTAATAAGCTAGAAGAA
Organism: Methanobrevibacter cuticularis; assembly: GCF_001639285.1. Lineage (GTDB taxonomy): Archaea > Methanobacteriota > Methanobacteria > Methanobacteriales > Methanobacteriaceae > Methanobaculum > Methanobaculum cuticulare. Next base: position 22,850 of record NZ_LWMW01000117.1, read on the forward strand.
GTAATGTAGAAAAGGATATTATAGGAGAAGTTGTTTAGAAAAAGATAATATAAAAATGAAAAGTAAAAATGATAATATTCATATTTTCTTGAATAATTAAACCCTGTTTAGATTATTAATTTAATCCGCGTTTAGGTTTTTTAAGAGTGACCATATATATTGTTCGTTGACCAATATTGACAGCTCTATCACCAATTCTTTCAAGGAATCTAGCTATGAATAGGAAATTTATTATTTGCGCGATATTTTCTTTATCTTCAAACATTGCTTGTGTTACTTGTTCTAATACAGAATCAAAAATATCATCAACTTTATCGTCATCTTTACGTAATTCTTTAGACATATCTACGTTCTGATCTAAAAAGGCATAAATTGCCTTACTTAACATCATTTGAACATAATCAGCCATATATTGTATATCTTCTGTTAGTTTATCAGGAACTTGAATATCCTTTATTGAAACACTAGCATCAGCTATATTAGATGCTAAATATGCAATTCTTTTTATATGACTAGCAATTCGAATAGTAGATTCAATGAACATTAGATCTCCAGCTACTGGCTGCTCAGCAGCTAAAAATTTGATGCACATCCTTTCTAAATTAAAAGTAGATTCATCTATCTCTTTACTTTTAGTTACTACTTCTTTAGCTACTTTTTCGTCATATTTATTAAGTAATGTAATAGCTTTTCTGTGAGATTCAATAGCCATTTGCCCTATTTTTTCGGCTTCATCCTTAACATTGTTTATTCTATTTTTAAATGATATTCTTGGATATTCTTTATCCATTTAGACATCCCCTTATTATACTTTTATTTTTCAATAGATTAATTAAATTTTACTCTTTATTTTATATTTATTGTACCTACAATAAATAATTAGTTAATTGTAATGTTTTAATTTGTATGTAAGTAATTATTTAAATTCTAATAATTTAAGTTTACTTGAATGAGATTTAAAACAATTTTAATTAACATAAATTACAATTATTTTAATCAACCAAACCTTCCAGTAATATAATCCTCAGTTTTTTTGTTTTTTGGGTCAATGAAAATCTTATCAGTAAGGTTACTTTCAATGATCTCTCCATTCAAGAAAAATGAAGTGTATTTTGAAACTCTTGTTGCTTGTTGCATATTATGAGTTACGATAATAATTGTATACTCTGTTTTGAGTTTATGGATTAAATCTTCAATTTTTGTTGTAGAGATGGGATCTAATGCAGAACAAGGCTCATCCATTAAAATAACTTCTGGATTATTGGCTATTGTTCTAGCTATACAGAGTCTTTGTTGTTGCCCTCCAGATAGTCCCATTGCTGAATTATCAAGTTTATCTTTAACTTCATCCCATAGAGCAGCTGATTTTAGGCTCTCTTCCACCCTTTGATTTAACTTATCATTATCACTTACTCCATGGATCCTAAGTCCATAAGCTACATTTTCAAAAATTGATTTAGGGAATGGATTAGGCTTTTGAAAAACCATACCTATTTTTTTCCTTAGATCCACAACATCCATCTTAGGATTATATATATCTTTACCATCAAGGTATACATCTCCTTCATGGCGAAAATTAGGGATTAAATCATTCATCCTATTCAAAGTTCTTATAAATGTAGATTTACCACAACCTGAAGGCCCTATTAAAGCTGTAACAGTGTTTTTAGCTATTTCTGTATTGATATCTTTGAGTATGTGGGCATCTCCAAAGTACACATTTAAATCTTTTACTTCTATCCTATTCATTATTAACCCCTTGTTAAATCTTATAATAATTTGATTTATAATTTTTATTTACTTTCTTTAGTTTTTTTGTTTTGATATGATGATTTTTATTTATTTTTTTTAGTCTTTTTTTTTTGTTTTGATATGATGATTTTTATTTATTTATTTTTTTGTTTTGATACAACAATTTTTATTATCTTTTATTAAAATCTTAATTATCTCCCCATGATTTTATTTTGATATTTATCTACAGCCCAATTACTTATTATTGTGATAGCTAATACTATTATAACTAATACAGCCGCAGTTCCGTATGCATTTTCAAGAGAGATTCCTTCAGTAGCTAAAATATATAAATGAAGTGGTAAAGGTCGTCCTGGATCGAATATGGATATTGGAACTGATAAAGATGCACCAACAGCAAACATAACAGCAGCCGCTTCTGAAATAGCTCTTGTCATCCCTAAAATAACTCCAGTAACTATTCCTGGAATTGCAGCGGGTAGAACAACTCTATAAATTGTTTGCCACTTTGTAGCCCCCAATCCATAACTACCTTCTCGGTAAGAGCTAGGAATGGATGTAATTGTAACTTCAGATACTTGGAATATTGTTGGAAGTGCCATCATTGCTAGAACCAATCCTCCAGAAAGTACAGACCAACCAAGTCCAAGGAATAGTACAAAAAAGGTTAGACCAAAGAGACCAAAGACGATTGAAGGTATGGAAGCTAAAGTTTCAGAACCGAATCTTATTATTTTAACAAGTTTATTCTCACTAGCATATTCAGTCATATATACTGCCGCTCCAATACCTAAAGGGGTAGCTACAACACCTGCAATAGCAGTTACATAAAGAGTAGAAACTATCATTGGGAATATTCCACCATATTTACCAGAATCAATAGGATCTGAAAATATGAATTCAAGACTAACTGCAGGAAGTCCTTTAATTAGGATATATCCTATAATCAAGACTAATAACAAAATTGTTATTATTCCAGAGATTATAAAAACAGCATTCATTATTTTTTGTGAAATTTTAGGAGACCAAATCTTGATAGACATTTAGTTACCTCTCCAATAAATATAATTATTGTTAATTTCGCTTTGATTATCTAATGGGTAGGATACTGTAAGAAAACTAATGAATTTAATCCTCATAAATATCCTCCTCCTACATCTACTTTGTATTTGTGTTGAATGTAATTTGCAACTACTAATAATCCTATTATTATTATAAAGAGTACAATACCTGTTCCAAATAATGCATTATAATGGAGACCTGTCGCATAACCCATTTCAATAGCTATGTTGGCTGTTAATGTTCGCACAGGATCAAAAATTGAGTTTGGAATTTGTACAACATTTCCTGCTACCATTATAACGGCTAATGTTTCTCCAATAGCTCTACCCATTCCTAATATGATGGATGTGATTATTCCAGGGAGAGCTGCAGGAAAAATAATGTTTTTTATAGTTTGCCAATTAGTTGCTCCAAGTCCAAGAGAAGCTTCTCTGTATTCATGTGGAACACTTCTTAAAGAGTCTTGAGATAGGGTGATAATTGTTGGTAAAACCATAACTGCTAAAATCAAAGAAGCCGTAAACATACTGAAACCTGTCCCACCGAAGTTTTCACGGATTATTGGAACCAATACTATTAGACCAAAAAATCCATAGACAACAGAAGGGATTCCTGATAAGGTTTCGATAACTGGTTTTAAGATTTTTCTTACTTTACTTGGGGCCACTTCAGCCATGAATATTGCACATAATAATGATAAAGGAACCGCCATAAGCATAGCTAATAAGGTTACGCATATGGAACCTATGATCATTGCAAAGACTCCATATTGACTATCATTTGGTGCCCAAGTAAGACCGAATATAAATTGGAAGAATCCATAATCTTCAAAAGCAGGTAGCCCTTCTAGTAATACAAAGGAAATAATTAGAAAAATTATAATAATAGAAAAAATAGCCATTATAAAAAGACCTTTTTCTATTATAAATTCAGAAAGATTGTTTTTGTCCATAATTACCCTCAATAAGTTTTAAATTATCAATTTTTTATTTATTTTACTGGTGTAATATAATTGATGAAATGATTAATTCTGTAATGATTATTTTTGAAGTAAGTTTTTAAAATGGTTGAAGTAAATTTTTTAAAATGGTTCTTTTTTTGAAGTAAGTTTTTTTAAAATGGTTCTATTTAATAAGCTATTAATCTACATTAATTTTATTAATCTATATTAATTTTATTAATCTACATTAACTTGGAATGATTTTTTCTTCTTTAATTATTTTGTTTCCTGCTGGAGACTTTACCCAATTTAAAAATTCTTCCACAATTCCTGATGACTTACCTTTAATAAGAAACAAGAATGGTCGTTGTAATTCATATTCTCCATTGGATATTGTTTCTTCTGTAGGATAAATATTGTCTACAGATAGAGCTTTTACTTCTTCACTCATGTGGGCAAATGAAACAAAACCAATAGCTCCAGGATCAGAAGATACGGACTGTTTTACTGCTTCAGTTGAGCTTTGAACTATTGCATCAGATTTAATTTTAGTAGATCCCATAACAATGGATTCAAAAGCAGATCTTGTACCAGAACCTTCTTCACGAGTTATAATATGGATTTCTAGGTCATTTCCCCCAATATCTTTCCAATTAGTAACTTTTCCATTGAATATATCTTTAATTTGATTAATTGTTAATTCTGAAATGTTATTTTTATTATTAACGGCAATGACGATTCCTTCTTTTCCAATTTCTATTTCAGTAAGATTTTTTTTCTCATTTTCGTCTAATTCTTTAGAACTCATACCAATTGATGCAATTCCTTGTTCTGCACTTCTTATTCCTGTTCCAGAACCTCCTCCTTGTACATATACTTTGATATTAGGATGATTTTTCATGAATTCTGTAGCTAATTTTTCTGCAACAGGTTGTACAGATGTAGAACCAACTATATCAATTCTTTCATAGTTTGAACCAGGATTAATCAGTAAATATGCACCAACAATAATTAAAATAACTAGTATTATTTTCTTATATTTTGAGTTCATATCATCACCTTAACCTTAGTTCAACTTAGAACTATTTAAAAATTAAGGTTTTTTGATGATGTAATTTTAGAAATAAAAACTAATTTTCTTAATTAATTATCTATATATTATTTCACTGTAGATATTGAATTTTTATTTAATACAAACAATCATAAACATCTATAATCGAAAATAAATCTCTTTATTAATTTATTTTAATAAATCAAATCGAATTTTTATTTTAATCAACTATTTTATTAAAAATTGGCATGATATAGAATATCAAAAAGAATTAAAAATATCAAAAAACAAATAGAAATATTGTCTTTATCTGAATTAAGATAGATAAGACAATTTATTTTTATTAGTTATAATATAATTAATTTAGGCTATTTAATCATTAATATCATCGTAAAGATTTTTAATTGTTATTTACTAGCTTTTACTATCTTTTCTTCAGCTATTATTTTTGAGCCTTCAGGACCCATAACCCAGTCGATAAATTCTTTAATTTGGCCAGTAGGATTTTCTTTTACTAAAAAGATGAATGGTCTTTGTAATTTGTAAGTTCCATCAGCTATAGCACTTTCACTAGGGGCTACTCCATCAATATTTAATGCTGCTACATCATCACTCATATGAGCAAATGAAACAAAACCAATAGCATTAGGATCTTGTTTTACTGATTGTTTCACTGCTTCAGTTGAACTTTGAACAATTGCATCAGATTTAATCTTAGTATCTTTCCCCATAACAATAGATTCAAAAGCATCTAATGTTCCAGAACCTTCTTCACGAGTTATAATGTTTATAGTTGCATCAGAACCTCCAACTTCTTTCCAATTAGTTATTTTTCCAGAGAAAATATCTTTTAATTGTTCTGTAGTTAAATCTTTCACTGAATTCTGAGTATTAACTGCCATCACTATACCATCATTACCAAGAACATATTCATTTAAGCCTTTTTTTTCATCAGCTTTAAGGTCTTTTGAACTTGTACCTATATTAGAACTACCATCTTGAACAGTTTTTATACCAACACTAGAACCTCCTCCCTGCACATTTATTTTAACATCAGGATGTGATGCTTGATATGTTTCTGCAAGTTTTTCAGCTACAGGTTGAACAGAAGTTGAACCTACAATGTCTATTTTTGATGCACTACCATCACTTGTAAATGTAAAAGCAGCTACACCGATTATAGCAATTATTGCTATTATTCCAATAATATATTTACTATTCATATTTTTACACCTCACTTTTTACCTTATTTTTTACCTATATAAACATTTCCATTTAGTGTTTAATTGTACACTTTATGAGAACAAAAATAAAAATAGCTATTAAATTCTTTAAATTTACATTCACAAAAGGTGAAAAAATATGTCAAAAATATTAAAAATGAGGGATGTTAAAAATAAGATATAAAATGGAAAAAATAGATATTCTTCATGATTCTAATAATAGAAAAATCATGATTATATTTGGGTTTATATTGTTAATGAATTTTTTTATTAAATTTTAGTATATATTAAGATATATCTCCTAATGATTTCAATAAGATCTTGTTTAAGCTTAATATGTATTTATTCTTTCCTAAAGTTTCTTGGAACAGTAGATCGAGGGATGTTTTTATGAAATTCTGTTGCTGTGTCCATTATTTCTATACAAATGTCTCCAATTCTTTCAAAGGATTTAACTAGTCTAGATAGGTAAATATAATAAGTAGAAGTGTCTTTATCTTCGAAAGATGTTTCAGCCATTTCAATAGCTATACAATTAAGAGCTTTCTTTTGTAAATTATGAATATCTTCTTCTAAATCCATTAAATCTCCTTTTATTCCTAAATTCTCATTTAAGAATGCATCCATAGAATAATGAATCATCTTATTAATTTTTTTATGCATTGATTTTAAAAACTTGACAATATCTTCGTTTATTTCATGATCCTCATTTATTACAAATTTTGAAAAATGATCAGAATAATCCCCAATACGCTCCAAATCATAAGCTATCTCATTAAAAGTCACTGTTTTTGAAAATTGAGAATAAGGATCTATACTTACAACTGTTTCAACAGAAGAGCGTAATTTTTCAAACATGTTGTTAGTAGTATAATCCATTTCCATAGCTACTTTTGCTTTCTCTTTATCATTTTCTATTAAAGAATCAAAAGCTGTTTTTATTTGTTTTGAAACATGTTCAGACATTTTTTGCAACATACCTTTAATTAAAAAAGTTGCAGAGTGATCTTTAGAAATACTCCCATCATCAAAAAATTCAGAAAACTCTTCATACTTTTTTAAATCAATAATATAAGCTCTTTTAACAATATTGTCCTCAATCAAAGGCTTAAGTAATTTTGTCACATAACGTCTACTAACTTTCAATTTTTTAGCTATTTCATCTTGAGTAGATGGATTTTCATATAATATGATGTCTAATATGTCTTTTAATCTTTTGTTACTTTTTGGCATTGGATCCTCATTATGTTAACTATTCTTAAGATTACTAATATTATTAGTTTCCTAATATTAATCATTCTTTGCAATTTTATTATTTTTAGTAACATCCTGTTTTCATATAATATTATTTTTAATTTATCAATCTTAACTAGATATCCTTTGATTCAATATATGATAATAAATACTATTTCCTTTTAAAAAATTTTTGATTTCTAGACATAGTACTTGTTTTATTAGATTTTATAGTAGATTTTGCACGATGTTCAGCATAATCTTTGTTAATTTTTCCTGTGTTATATTTATCATTGTTGATATGCTCATTATTATTGCCATTGTTCATATTTTTCTCATTAAACATATTATCATTATCCATTGTAGCATTAAGATTTTCAATATCATTATCTATATTGGGATTATTAATATCTTTAATAACATCTATGGCTATGTTTTTAATTTCATCAGGTTTAATAATGTCTTTTTTAATTTCATTAATGATATTTTTCTTCTCATTGTTAATGGCATCTAAACTAGAATTATTAGTATTATAATTATCAACATGTATAGTTTTAAACTCATCGTTATCTTTACTTATTATAGGTATATCCATATTCCGCTTCCTTCCTCTGTACAATGTTACTGAATCTGAGAATATTACTATTATAATAGCTGAAAGAGCTAATAGGATAAAAATAGAAATCATGTCATATTGTCCAGTTAATTGTATATATGCTTCCATTAGTAATGAATTATATGGCATTAAGCCTCTAATAAGAAGAAATGTTCCTAAAATTAGCACTATTGTCCCATAAATCTTTTTAATATTTTTAGATTGTAATATTGGGTATATCCCCATAACTATTAGACCAATGCCCATAATTGTTAGTAAATTGTTCTCTGTGACGGATTTCAATAGTTCATAATATGTAAGGAATTCTATAAAAAAATAAGACATGATGAATATTGTGAGAATAATGGCTATTAAAACTAGTGGCAATATATAAACCACTTCATTTTCCACTTTTCTTACAGTTGTATTTTCAAGTGGCTCTTTAACAACTATAGATAAGATCTGGTAAACAATAGCTCCTAATACAGCTCCAATTACTGTTCCTCCAACTCCTAAGAATGTTGTGGTTAAAGCAACTATTCCTGATATAAGTCCTGCCATTATTATTTCAAAAGATTTAGCCAATTTTATCCCTTCACGAATTTTACATGAATTACTATTATATTTATTTTTTATTTTTAACAATCTTCATGATGAATTACTATTATATTTATTTTTTATTTTTAACAATCTTCATGATGAATTTTATCATTTTATTTTTTTAGGAGTTATAATGAACTTATTCATCATATATATTTTTTTTCATTTCTTTAAAAAATTAGATGGTGTAAAAAATTGTAGTTTTTCAATTTTTTTCATGATTTTTAACATGATATTGTGTTCTGTTTTAGAGCCGAAATTTCACTTTGATGAGTTTTTCACAGATGATATATATTTTTTGCATGAAAAACTTGTTAAGAATTCGTTAAATCTGTATATAATGGTGGATAAAGATTGTGGTGTGAAAATAAAATCAATTACTCATGATATTAGTATATGTTCTATAGATTATAATCTTTTCGATTTTTCGTTTTTTCTTTCAATTTTTGAAAAAAAAAATTGAACATGAGTTTTTTAACCATGGATCTGTTTTAGGAATTGATGATTGTGTACGTATGGTTATTAGTGCTTGTTTTGAGTTGTAGAATCTAATGTCTTCAAATTGTGCTCCATATAAACATAACAAAGAACAATATAGATAAATAAAACTTATTTTATTATTAATTGTTAAAATAAAGTTTTATATTTGAAGATATAAATGTAAAAATTGTGATAAAAAGTATTAAACGTCATTAAATCAATTATTCAGGCCTAATAATACTATATTGTTGAAAATTAAGGATAATATTAAAAAAATGCTAAAAAAGGGTCTAAATCCTTTAATAAACATTGGCAATGATGTTAAAATATAGACTAATATTAATATTTCACACTAAACAGTGAAAATTATACTCTCTATAAACACCAATGATGAAATTAAAAGTGAAGTACTATTGTTTTTTGGTTATTATGATTGTGATGAGTAGTTTTTAGATAAAAAAAGATAATAGGATCTATAGATTGTTTTTATATGGTATTATTCGTGATTTTCTAGTAGTTGAGAAAATTGTTAAAATAAGGGATAAAATCATAATTGTTAAAATAAGGGATAAAATCATTATAAAATATTTTATTTAAATGGTAGTATTTTGTTATTGTGTTGTATTAATTATTCTTTATAATAAAAGAATAGATTGAAAATCCGATGATGGATTAAATAACTTGTTTTTGTGAAAAAGATAATTTTTTGTGTTTAATTTTTGTGTGCATGGTTTTAAGTTCTTTATATGTTAAGGGGGGGGGGGGAGTAGTCTATGGAATTAGTTCTGATTTGTGGTTTCTTCTTGTTTTGGTATTGAAGTGTGTAGAAGTGATATCTTTATATATGGGTAATTATTATAAGTATGTTTGCCCAGTAATTAAAAGTTAATAGTTTAATAGGATACTAACTGTTCTTTCAGTAACTAACAAGTTTTTTCCATTTATTATTGATGAGATATTAGTTAGTAGGGGATGATTGTTAAACATTTTTTAGTTTTTAACTAATAGCTGGCATTATATCGAATATTAGATATTTAAGTAAAAACATGGTTCGATATATTAATTAAATAAAAAAATATTGAGGTGAATTTAAATTATGTATAAAAATGGATTTAAGAAATTATCGATTTTTTTGATAATTTCCGCAATAATAGCTATTGGTGCTTTTTGTTTAATCGGCACAGCAAACGCAGTAGATGTTACTATTGATAACACTACTACTATACGAGATGCAGCAATCAACAACAATAGCTTTACTAATGGAAGTACGCTGTACTTAATTGATGGTGTATATTCAGGAACAGGTAATAAAAATCTTGCGATCAGCAAAAATATGACACTAGCTGCCGTAAACAAAGGTGGAGCAATAATCGACATGGAAAACAGTGGACGAGCATTCACAATAAATGCAGGAATCAACCTAACACTGATAAACATAACCTTCATAAACGGAAACAGCACAAATGGTGGTGTAATCACATCAACTCAAGCTAACATAATATTAACCATAACTAACTGTACCTTCGAAAACAACACCGCAGATAATGGTGGAGCAATCTATATGGCTGGAGCTGGTTCCAATAATACTCTCGAAAATTCAGTATTCAAAAATAATAAAGCAAGTGCGAATCAAGGTGCTGTAAGACTAAGTGGAGATAATAGTATTAATTTGGTTTATAATGTTACTTTTGAAAACAACAATGCAGGTACTAATTTTGGTGCTGCATATCTAACTGGAGATAATAATACTAATTTGGTTGATAATTGTACTTTTGAAAACAACACCGCAGCAATTAGTTGTGCTGCTTTACGTATGGGTGGAGTTGGTTCTAGTAATACTGTCGAAAATTCAGTATTCAAAAACAATAAAGCAAGTACTGATTATGGTGCTGCATATCTAACTGGAGATAATAGTACTAATTTGGTTGATAATTGTACTTTTGAAAACAACACTGCAAATAATTATGGTGCTTTAACTATGGCGGGAGTTGGTTCTAGGAATACTATCGAAAATTCAGTGTTCATAACCAACACTGCAGGTGGTATTTGTGGTGCTTTATATATATTTGGAGTTAATAGTATTAATTTGGTTGATAATTGTACTTTTGAAAACAACATTGCAAGTAATAATATTGGTGCTTTACGTATGGGTGGAGTTGGTTCTAGTAATACTGTCGAAAATTCAGTGTTCATAAACAACATTGCAAGTAATAATATTGGTGCTTTAAGTATAAGTGGAGTTAATAGTGTTAATTTGGTTGTTAATTGTACTTTTGAAAACAACACTGCAAGTACTGGTAGTTATGGTGCTTTAGGTATTAGTGGTGATGATAGTAGTTCTGTTTTGGATAATGTTACTGTAGTTAATAATTCTGCCGCTATTAATGGTGGTGGAATAGGTTTTACTAATGATAATAATGTGCTTACTATTAAGAATAGTATTATAAGTGACAATAGTGCTGTTAAAGAAGGTGGAGCATTATTTGCTAGTGGTATTAATCAGACTATTAATATAGAAGGCAGCACTTTCGTGAATAATAGTGCTAAGATTGGTGGAGCATTAGATATTAATGGTGAAGAAGGTAAAGTTAATATAGATAGTTCATTGTTTGAGAATAATTCTGCTACTTCTAATGGTGGAGTAATAGATATCAATGGTAATTTCCATGAGACTAATATTAACAACTCTACTTTCAATAATAACTCTGCTAGAAATGGTGGAGTAATCAACAGCAACGGTGAAAATAATAATATAACAGCTAATGATACTGATTTCAACAACAACAATGCCGTAAATAAAGGTGGAGTAATCAACAGTAATGGTGATAGTAATGTTATTGTTTTGGATAATTCAACAGTAAATAACAATATTGCACACAATGGTGGAGCGATCAGTAGTACTGGTGATGAAAACGAAATAGCTATAGATAACAGTGAATTATCAGGTAATAAAGATAGACTAGTAAGCAGTGAAGGCGATGATAATAAAATCACAGTTGACAATTCTATTATAACTAATAATACAGCAAAAGATGGATTAATCACCAACAATGGTGACAACAACAATATAGCTATTAACAATACTAACGCAACCAATAACAAAGGTGATATCGTAGCTAATACTGGTATTAATAATATTGTATCAATTAACAACAGTACTGTAACTGTTAATGTCATTTATGAAACTAGTACTACATTAGCTGTTGTTTCAGGTAATGGACAAATCACAATAATAGCAACAGTCACAAAAAAAGACACAGATGAATTATTATCTGGTGAGAAGGTTTATTTCTATGTTAATGGTGAACAAGTAGGTTCAGCAATAACTGATAAATACGGTGAAGCAAGATTCATTTACAAAGTCCCTAAAACAGCTAACTACAGTGTTTATGCAAAATCCCAAGAAACAACAATAACCAATTCAACTGGAAAATATGTATTCAAAGAATCAGCAAGTGTAACAAAAACCTTAAATGTTAACAAACCATTAACACCAGCAAAAATAAAAGTTTACAGTAAAAAAACAACTTCAAAAAAGACTAAAAAATACAAAATCTACTACATAACCTACTCAATCAAAAATTATGGAGAAAAAACAGGTTCAAAGACTTTCACAGAATCACTCAAAAAAATACTCAAAAAATACAAACTTTACAAAATACAAACAACAAAAAACACCAAATACAGCTACAACAAAGCATCTAAAATACTAAAAACAATGGTCAAAAACCTAGCATACAACAAAATAGCTAAACTCAAAATAACAGTATACAGAAAAGCCTAAATAAATAAGTTGTTTTTGTGTTATCTATTTTTTGGAAAGAAGTTAATTAATGTAACTATTCTTTCCAAACATTCTTTTTTTCCTTTATTTCATAATTTAATTATTAGTATTTTTTTCTGATTAAAACATTGATAAATTTTATTATAGAAAAATTAATCCAAAATGCACTGATTATAGTCCTGAAAATAAAGTTTATAAGTAATGATATTTTTTAAAAACTTTTATATTCATTTACTTCTCAATCTAAATAATTACAATATATATATTTTTAATAATAAAATTATTAAAGATTATTTTAGAAATTAAAGATAATAACAACTTATATTCATGAAACAGATTAATATTCCAATAAACCATTGATTAGAATCTTTTCTTTCAGGACTATATATAAAAATTTAAATGATTATATAAGAATTTGATTATTATATTCATTTTTTTGTTATTTTAATTTTCTCAAATAGAACTATAATTAAAAAAATTTTTTTAAATTTTTAATAGATTATAATTATACACTGAATTATAATAAATTTAAACAACTTAAAATAAAAAAAACATTGTAATAAATAGCTTTTTGGATATTAAAATGTCGAAAATATTTAATATCATTTTTAAAAAGAAATATTCGTACTAAGTTAAAATTAATACATTATTAATAACGTATTATTATATTACAATTATTAACAACATATTATTATATTACATTATTATAACATGTTATTATAATAAAATATTACAATATAATTATGCATTTTTTAATTAATTCATAATAAAAGAAAATACTTAATATAATTAATCTCTTTCTTACTATCCTAAATAAGAATTATCATGATACTAATTTCAATTTTAAAGCCTTAGGGGGGATTCGAACCCCCGGCCTATACCTTACCAAGGTATCGCTCTACCGGCTGAGCCACTAAGGCAAAAAATAGTAAAAAAAGCTATTAAATTAATTTAAAGTGCAGGGGAAGGGATTCGAACCCTCGAAGGCCTACACCAGAGGATCTTAAGTCCTCCCCCTTTGGCCGCTCGGGCACCCCTGCATACAACAACATTAATTGAACACTATAATATATAATCTTAACGGTTTTTTAGAGTTATATTTTACAAACGAACAATATGTAATATGAATATTTATAAATATTAAGAATTTTATAATTAATTCGTTGTTTATTTTATTTATTAATAATATTACAACATGTAAAATTTTAATTATCTTAGTATATAAAGTTTACTAACAGAATCTGGTGATAAATTGAAAATTGACCTTTTTGAATGTGCAATCTGTGAAGCTTGTGTAGATGTCTGTCCACTTGATTTAATTAAAAAAAAAGCATATAAAATAATTATTCAAGATGGTTGTGATAACTGTGGAGAATGTTTGGAAGTTTGTCCAGTTGGTGCTATTCATCATGATGATGAAGACTAATTTCAATGTGATCTTCGATATTTTTGAAAATAGCTACAAAGAAAATCTAGGAAATTCATTCGGCATTGAATTAAATAAGCCATTTGTAAATAATTCTAACTATGAAAAGTCATAGATAAATCAATAAAAATAATAAGGTACTAACAGTAAAAAATAATAACAAAAAGAAAACAATAATGAATTAATAGAAAATATGTCATATATTAATTGTATAGAATATTAATGTCAGATAGAATATTAATGCCATAGATACTAATTATATAGGATATTAATTCTATAGAAATAATAAGATAATTTTTTATAAAATATTTGTATGAAATAGTAAAATATTTTAAAAAAATTTATTACTCTTTAAAATAAATAAGTATGATAAATAAGAAATAAACAGGTTATTAAAATGAAAAAACCTAATTTTAAAAATATTTTAAAAAGATTAACAATTGTTGATATAGCTATAATCTTGTTAATCATTGTAGCTGTTGTTTTTGCTTTCAGTCAAGTAGGGGCAGATGATGATAAAGGACAATCGGTTTCTTTTGATTCTTCCACATTAAACAAGCTTGTAGAAAAATATTTATCTTTTTATAGGGATGGTAATGTCATCAAAACTAGTGTAGGTGGGTACAATTCTTCTTCTGGAGAATATCAAGAGCTGCATGGGACTGTTTTATGGGTAGATGATAATTCGGGAGCAGGTGTAAGGGTTTTAATAGATGTTGATGGAGAATCTGTCCTTGCTGGATTATATAAAGATGTAAAAAATGCAGACATATACATTGAACATATAACTCTTGAAACAACAGGGGAAAAGTATAAAAATGTTACTGAATTTAAAATTAATCCAATGCAAATTGACAATCTAAATGAGATAAATGAAGGGATACCTAACAATACTAATTATACGGTTTCTACAACAATCGCTACTGATTTGGAGGATAGTCAAAGCTATCAGGAATTAAGTAATGAACTTTATATCAATGGCAAAAGAAATTCAATAAGACCTCTAGCTATAGATGCACAGAGTCAACTACTTATAAATATGGCTAAAACAAAAGAAATAGCTATTGCATCAGAGATTCTCGGCTCATTAAATGGTCAAACTGATATAATAACCATTAGAATATATGGTACAACAGAGAAAGATATTGCAGCTATTAAAAATGCTTATGATGTCATTAACATTAGAAAAATTACTTAAGAATGGGTTATTTAATGAATGATTATTTTATGAGTACTTATTTAATTAATAAGTCATTACATATTATAAGAAAAAATAAGTGATAAAATGAGTGCTTTTTATTGGTTGATTAGCCATGTAAGTAGGTTTTTTCAAAAATTATTTAGAAAATCACTTTTATTTACTATTATATTTGCAATTGCAGCATTTGTTGAAGAACAATGGGTAAATAGCTATTTTAAAAGTTTTTATCCTAGTTCAAACTTTTTAGGTGTTTTTAAAAGAAGTAATATCCTCACAAATCATATATTTAGTCCAGCTATTGTAATAATCGTTTTTGCACTATTTTTAATGCTTTCGATTAATCCTATTTCAGTAAACTTGCAAATAAACTTAGCTATTGCATTTATTAGTTTCTTAATTGGATCTTTTATAATTTCTAGGTATTTTTTCAAAGAAAATCAAAATGTTATTTGTAATATCTCTAAAGATAAGGCGAGGAATTGTAATGAAAATGGTCAGAAACAAGAAAAATTTTCTTTTATTAAATTTAACAAAGATGATATTTATTCCATTGGATTCTGTTTAGTTTTAGTGGGAATAGCTTTCTTTTTTTTAAGTGTAGCTTCTGCAGGAGGAATACCTCTTTTAAAACCATCTCTTAGATATGCTTTAAAGCCAATATTTACAATGCCAGTTTTTTTAATGATTCCTGGAATAGGGCTCATGTTTTCGGCATATCTGGATAAATTTAAAGGAGGAATAATAACTAAATCTCAAATCAGATTTAGATTTCTTATTTTAGCAGTAATCAGTAGCTCATTTCTATTAGCGTTGGGATATAGAACTCCAATAATAGCTGTATTACTCATGACTATAATAATTGGCTATTATGGTAAAATTTTAGCTGTTTGGGAAGTAATCATTGGAGCATTAGCAGCAATATCTATTATAATTGGTATTGGTTACTTTAGATCACTGGAAGAATTCATGATAACAACCAATACTAGTCCATTGTACTCTCTTCAAAGTAGGGCTGACTTCACATTACATGTTTTAAATCTTTTAAGCTACATTTCAGGAGATTTTGGAATCACCCATGGATCAATAATACTTAGTTCGATACCAGGAAGTGAATTAGGTCCTAGAATGATGATTGGAACATTAATAGCTTGGAGGACAGAAGTAACTGTCACCCCTACTCTTATAGGGCCAATGCTTCTTGATTTTGGTCGTGTAGGATTAGTTATTGGTATGGGGATCCTAGGATTCATCTTAGGAATAGGATACAAGCTATTACAAAAAACCAAGGACTCATTTTACATAGTAATCTATGCAATTCTATTAACTTACACAATTCTAGGAGTAGAAACAGGAATATTGGATATTAATGTTATAATATACTTTGTATTAGGATTTTTACTATACCTAGCTAATATTTTAAAAAATAGTAGATTTAATAATGAATAATATTAATCTTAAAATTAATGAGAAATACTATTATAGTTAATGAGAACAAAATATAGAATTATCAAAACTTACTTAATATAAAATTAATACCCTGTAATCAGTAGAAATTCATTTTTAATTAATAAAAAACACATTCTTGGATTTAAAGGTTGATATTATGTCTAAAATTAAAGTTTATTGTAAAAATAAAAAGATCATGAGAGTTTTTCTTCAAAATGAAAATAGTGATTTAACTAATGAAGAAATAAAAAAAGAAGGATTAACTAAATGTGATGATATGGCAATACTATTGGAGGGATATCTAGAAGGAAAAAATATTGATCTTTCTCAGTATATTGATTTAAATAGCTTAAACATCACAGACTTTGAAAAAAAAGTTTACCTTGAAACTATAAATATTCCAAAAGGACAAGTTAGAACCTACAAGGAAATTGGAGATTCTATTGGTACTAAAGGATACAGGGCCGTTGGAAATGCATTGAATAAAAATCCAATAGCTATTGTTGTTCCATGTCATAGAGTTGTAGGATCAAACATGAAACTAACAGGTTTTAGAGGCGGTTTGGATATGAAAAAAAGTATGTTGGAAAAGGAAGGAATAAAGATTAAGAATGATAAACTTATAAAATGAATGATCATATAAAAATAAGATAAAAAATCAATAAATAAATAAGATAAAAAATCAATAAATAAATAAGATAAAAAATCAATAAATAAATAAGATAAAAAATCAATATAAATAATATAAAAAATCAAATTAATATAACACCTTTAAGAAGATTCAGTATTGTTTACTTAGAATAATAATATAGAATTTTTAAGAAAATTCTATATATAATGATTAATTTAATCTTTAAGAAGATTCCATATATAATAATTAACTTAATTTTTTAAATGTCTTGATAGCTTCTTCTAAATCTTTAACAATTTCATCATCATCTTTTAGATCTTGAAGGTCTTCGATTGAAAAGACATTTAAAACGTTATCCTTACATGCTTCTACACATGCAGGAATTATATTATCTGATTCTAAACATAATGTGCATTTTTCAGCTGACTTTTTCTCGTTGTTAATAGCTATTATTCCAATAGGACAAGCTATTAAACAAAGTTTACATAATATACAATTATCTTCATTAACTTTTAATGTGCCATCAATATCTTCTATAGCTCCAGTAGGACAGATTCTCGCACATGGAGCTTTGTCTGGATGACAGTGCATGCAAAAAATAGGAATTGTTCCTGTTTTTCGGGCTCTAGATGTTCCGTACTGTTTTTTACATGCATTGATGCATGCTTCGCATTCAGTGCACATTTGTGGGTCTGTGACCATCAATGTTTTCATTATAAACACCATTTTTTAGATAAATAATTTTATTAAATAATTTTTTAGATAATTATTTTTAATAATATTTTTTGATAAAATTTATTAATGATAATTATAAACACCATTTTTTAGATAAATAATTTTATTAAATGATTTTTTTAGATAACTAATATCTAGATAATTTTTATATAAATTATATAAATAGATGAAATTACTAGAATTTTTCATCTATAAAATCAGGAGCTGCGGATGAATCTCTTGGACCAACCATTACTTCCCATCCAGTTTCATCTTCAATTTCACCACTTAATGGTGCAGCTAAACCAGGGATTACCATTTTTCTTGTTTTTATCTTATCTTCAATTCCGGAATCTTTGATTAAATCAGCAACTGCTTTTCCATGGAACTGGCCTCCGGCAATAGCTACATCCACTGCTTTTCCAACTGTATCAAGAACTAACAGATAGCAGGTTGTATCACCAGACTTAAGGTCTCCTTCAACAGTATAATAAGTCAGTGCAAAATTTGTAGTAAGCATTACAGGTGATTCCTCTGTAAGTTCTCCAAATTCGTAAATTCCAGGATCAACAGATTGTGGCTTTCTAGGATCTGTGTATACACTTTGTCTAAGGGTTAAAATAGGAATTAATTCCCAAATATCAGTACCTTTAAATATTAATGCATCTGCGTATTTGTTTAATAATACTGAACCAATTGTTGCCTCATCAATATTTTGACTAATTTCATCATCATTATTTTTTAATTTGCTCAAAGCAGGTATTCCTAAAATCGGGAATCTGAAATCTTCATCTTTTTCTTCAACAGCCAATCTTCTAACCATAACAAAATTATCAATCGTATCTCCAATCCCATCACCTGTAAATGTACCTGGATCCAGTACAATATCTTTGATTTCTTTGGATCTTAAATTGAATACGAGATTTTTCATTTTTTCTAAATCTCCTGGAGCAAAAACGGCTATTGGACAATGATATTCAATAGCTAACTCTGCCATTTCATCTATATTAGATTCAGTAGCTGCATAAATTAAAGGATTTTCATCGCCGATTTCATTTAAAGCAGCTTTCATAGCTATTGGATCAAGTGAACATAAAAACACTGGATATGAAGCTTTTTTAAGTTTTTTAGCTGCTTCTGCAAATTTACTTGCATCACCTGATTTATTTCTTAAAGCTATTGCATCTAACTTCAATAATTCTCCAGTTCTTTCAAATTCTGTGTTTTCAATCGTATTAACTTTTTCTTCAAATTCTGCATCTGTTAAATCGTCAGTTAAATCAATAGCAAGTAATGTTTGGTTATAATATGACTCTTCATATCTATAAAGTACTTCATCTCCACCCATAACCTTTGTCTTATCTCCAGTACCTATTATTATTTCTCTAACTGCAGGAGCAAGTAATTTCTCAAGCTTATCAAATTGTTCTTCAGTTAATTCTGTGCATACTTCTAAAGATGCTTCTTTATCAGATAATTTTGTTGCAAAAGCCATACATGAAGCTTCTCCACAATCTCCACAATTTGTTTGCGGTAACAATTTATAAACATCCATTGCTGTAACTTTCATACTTCAACCTCCCATATTTTATCATAGTATTATAGTTCTGTAATCCAATTATCAATTTCATTAATGTCTGCACTTAGATACTCTTTTGTAAATGTTTGCCCTATTTCTCTTAATATCTTCACTGAAGTTGGATGAAGCATCATGAATATATCTACACCATTTAACATTAGAGTGAGTCCAGTCATAATTTCCCAAAGAGGTCCTCTGTAATCAGTTGGTCCCCATGCATCATTTTTCATCCATGCTTCTCTTGAACCCCATGCATTAGTAGTACCAGATGACATTGGCATCTGTAAATCAGGATCTCCTTTGAGACCTCCTAATCTTGTTCTTGTGATGACATCAATTGAAAATTCAATACCATAACCAAGAGCACAGGTAGTTGGATCCATAACAATATCTTCTTGCTTTAAACCATCCTTCATAAGGTACTTGTTAAGAGATTTTTGCATATTAACATCTGTAATTGCCCATGATAAAACTGCATGCCCATAATCTACAGCAGCTTTAGCTACCTTATGATAATCTAAATCCATATTAGCAGAAGCAAGTAAACATCTTTCTCCTTCAGCAACTTCAGCAGCTTTTTCAAGTACTATTGGATCTTTTATGGGATCTCCAGAAGCTCCAATTACAAGAGGTACTTTAACTGCCTGTAAAACTTCTTCAAGATCATTAGCTGCTTCTCTTGGGGATTTATCCATAACTTTAGGACCAGTACCAATTAAATGCATGGTTACCATATTTGCCCCATAGTCTTTAACAGCTTTTTTGGCCCATTCTCCTGGGGATTCCATAACATCTTCAAAGTGTTCTCTAATAGGTCTAGGAAGGCCAGGCATAGGAATATCAAAAACATCAAAAGTTACTACGGGAGGATTAGGTTGTGGTTCTTCAAATCTATAAAGAGCAGTTTGACCTCCTAAGAAAACAGGTTCTCTAGAACCTGCACCAAGTTGAACCTGGGCGATTTGACCAGGATATTCTTTAATTGGCGGTTTAAATTCATCTGCTTTTAATAAAGCTTTTTCAATAGTTTTTTGCCTAGCTACAGTTTGCTGAACTGTTTGCTGAATAGCTGGAGCTAACTGTATTTCTAATTCATCAAAATCCATTCTAAATTCATTAATTTCTACAGATTCTGCATTTTCCAATAGCTTTAAAAGCTGATTGATTTGATCCATAAATCCACATCCTATTTATTTTTATCACAAATTTAATTATAAGTTCATTAATTGATTTTATAAGATTATTATTATATTAAAGTTCTTTATATTGAGTTATTCTTATATTGAAGTTATTAAAAATTCTAATTTATTATCATAATAATCAATAATAATTAATAAGAATAATTAATCTAACAATAATTAACTTAATAATGGTAATATAATAAGAGTAATATCAATATTAATAATAGTAATAATACAATACTAATTATTATTAATATTATGAATAATAATAATATTAATAATAATAATTTAATTGGTTGTCTAATTATTATAGTAATTTGTCAACTATTTTTTTAATAACCATGACAGGTTCACTATCATCAGGGAGGTCAATTAAAGGTTTTCCTTCTAAATCATAATTTACTACATCTTTGTCATCATGAATTAAACCGATAATTTCTAAACCTGTTTCTTGGGCTTTTTTAGATAATTCTGCTTCATTACCCATTTTAACTCTATTTAATATTAAATACATATTTTTGAAAGATAAATCTAATTCTTCAGTTAATTTTCCAACTCTAGAAGCAGTGTGCAAACCTCTTCTTGAAGAATCAGAAACAATTAACATTGTATCTACACTTTGAGTTGTTCTACGACTTAAATGTTCTAATCCTGCTTCAGTGTCTATTATTATGTAATCATAGTTGGAAGAAATGGTTTCTATGATTTTTCTAAGCATATTATTGACTGCACAGTAACATCCACTTCCTTCAGGTCTTCCCATCATAAGTAAGTCAAAATCTTGAGTTTCAACAATGGATTCCATGATTTTATAATCTAAAATGTCCCATTTATTGGTTCCAGGAGGAATATTTCCATTATTTATATCTTTTTTAAGTTCCTCTCTCACGTCTCCAACAGTTTTTTCAACATCTATTCCTAAAACTTCTGGAATATTTGAATCAGGATCTGCATCAATTATGAGAATATTTTTATCTTTTTTAGATAATAATTTAACTAAAATAGATGATACCAGAGTTTTTCCAGTTCCACCTTTTCCACTAACTGCAATTATCAATTTATCACATTTAAATATAAATTAAGTCTTTTTAAACCAAGTTCTAATATTATACTGAAGATTATTATAAAATAGCTATTAAAAGTATTATCACTAAGGATTATTATTATGAGAGTAGTCAATAGCTACATTCTAACATTATATTTATAATCCATGAGATTATTTCTTTTTGATTATAACTTTCTCAGCATATATTTTCGCATTTTTAAAGATTATTTTAACTCCACCAGAAGTTGGAACAGACATCTCTGAAGCACTAGCTACAGGAACAAATTCTTGATTTGTAGGTTCAGCTTCCATAGCTATTTCACCAGTGGCTTCAATTCCTTCTTCTCCATCATTTGTATTTTCAATCCTTTCAAGAACTGGATGGTTCTTTTCTTTTAGGAATGTTTTAATATCACTGATTGTTGTTGCCTCTTCATTTGTAGGTATCTTATCAAATATTTCTTTTGGAATAAATTCTTTAAGAGATTCTTTAATTTCACTAGGTAGCCATACAATTCGTTCATATGCTCCATCAGCTTGTAAGAATTTTGGTGATCTCATGTATTCTAAACTTAATCCTGTGAACCCTTCTACTTGTTTTCCACCAGAGCATTGTCCTGCCATAGATGAGAAAGGAATACCTAATGGTGTTTCACCACTAAAATCTCTGTCAACTATTCCAATTCCATCAAGTTCAGGAATATAAAAAGCTACAGCTTCAAAACAACCACAAGAAGTATGAGGATATTCGAAAACACTGTGTAAAAATACTCGGTCTGTTTCACCTTGGGTCTTTTGAGCTATTATTTCATTAACATTTTTATATTCTCCTTTCACATCATCTAAAACTTCACCTTTTTCAATTTCAAAAATTGATCCATCTGGATCCATTTTAGCTGAGGCTCTGCAATCAAACCAATTAATAGCCCCACAAAGTGCAGTTCTATCAGGAGTTACAACACACATATGTGTTGGTGCAAATGATTGACACATCAAACAACCATAAAATACATCCACATCCTCATCAGAAAGTTCTCTTGCTCTTTCATCTCTTGCAGAGTAAATTTCTCGAGCTTTATTCACAAATTCTTCAACATCTTCTTTTTTGGTTAGTATTGTAACAGATATACTTTCGATGATAGGAAATTCTTCTTTAAATAAAATCCCCAATGCTTTAGCTAAATCAACTAATTTAAAACCAGAATCAATAGCTTCAGTACTAACACGACACCAAATTTGATCTCTTTGATTTAAATGCATGAATCCTTGAACATAATTACATAAATCATGTGTTCTTCTTTCAATAACTCCTTCAAGCTCTTTTTCTAATTTTTCTCCTTTAATATCAATTTTTATACAAAATGGATATATCTCACCTTTAGTCATATCAGATAACTCAGGACCGATTACTTTATATTCTCCATCTTTAACAGATTCATCTACTTGAACAAGTTCTGCACCAATGGATTTTGGACCTGCTAACTCTACAAACATATTAGCGGCACGTATCCTTTCACCTTCATGCATTGGACTTACATCAACAGGGATATCACTAAACATTCAATTCCTCCTCTATCAATTAACCATTAATCTATAATTTAGTTCATTTATTTTAGTATAACTTTATCATATGGATTATTACAGCATTATTAAATTAATAAATTCAATATTACAGCATTATTAAATTAATAAATTCAATATTACAGCATTATTAAATTAATAAATTCAATATTACAGCATTATTAAATTAATAAATTCAATATTTTTTATTAATATATTATATTATATATTATATTCATATATTTTACCTATTATATCCAAATAATTATATCCAAATATTTAAGATAGTTTATTCTTAATTTTAGTTTTTAAATTAAGGTATTTGACCTATTTATTTTCAATTATTTAGTTTTTAGTTTTTCTAAATAAGCATACCATTCCTTATCCTTCATGTTTGGGAAAGATGCATCTGCGTTGGAATGGAAATATTTACATATTGTTAAAGTTTTAAGATGAGGTGCAAAATGTTTTAAGGTAGAAAGCCCTTGAGAAGCTATGTAATAAATACACCCTACAAATATTGCCAAATCATGTTGTCCTTCACCTTTCACTCCTTTCCATTCTGGATCTTTAAGTAAATTAGTTATTTCCACAATTCCATAAGAATCAGTTTCGATTTCATTGTCATTAAACTTTTTATAAGTATCTGCTGTAGTAACAATTGGAAGATTCCACTCTTTAGAAATGTCTACAACATGGCTCATAAGTGGTTCATCTTTTGCATATGGTCCAACAACGAACAGTGGCCTTTTAGCTTTTTGAAGCATTAATTTTGCAGTTTCAGGAGTCACAAGCAATGCTTGTTTTGGTCCAGCGATAACTGTTGGTTGCCATGGAATCACTCTTTCATTCATTTAATCACCAAACTTTTTTTATAAAATCAGACCTATTTATTCTACCCTATGGCTATTTTTTGGCCTTTTTATCTTCTGGAAAATCTAGAATGGATGGTTCCATAGCTAATTCTCTAGGTTCCCAATTATTTTTTTCTAATATTTTCTTAACATCATTCTTATAAGTAATAGGAATGTCTTTTTCAGTTCTGACATATTTATAAACATCTTCAGGAATCACACCAAAGTATTTCTTATTTAGATCGATATAGTGATTCAACTTGATTTGTCTTCCTTTGTTGTTATCAGTAGGCCTAAGGCAATTTTTAGCTAGCATCACAGTAGCTTCTTCTCGGTTTTCTGCAGCATAAAGTAAGTGTTCTGGAGCGGGTTCTCCTTTAATGACTTTTCCGGTTCTCATATCATTTAAATTCCAAGTTTCTTCCTTATCTGACCTACCAAGGTATAATCTTCTGTATTTGGTACCATGGGGTCCTAAAATAACTGGGATGCCCCAACGATTAACACCAGAAGCAATAGCTGCTGCTTTTTGTGAGTAAGCCCCCCATGCCATTCCACATGCACCGACTCTATTTAATATGTAGTCAGCTATTTCTTCGAAGTTTCCTTCCAATGGTCGTTTAGCAAAGATGTTGGCTACTTTAATAGCTACACCTGGAATATGAGAGTTAGATACACAGGATCCAACATTCACCAAACCTCCCGCATCAAAATCACCACTATATTTCTCATATAATGTTTTCCCGTCTTCATCTTTGTATTCTCCAATGGACATTGCTCCACATCCACTGGTAACTACAATATATTTCCTTTTTAAGAATTCTTCTGCCATTTTAGCTACATCTTCTGAACCATCAGGATAGTTGGTACAACCTACAAAAGCTATAATCCCTGGAATATCACCAAGCACGATTGGAGCTCCGACCCTTCTAACTTCAACATCTTGAATTGGTCCTCTACCGACTCTAATATTGAATTTTTGATTGTTAAGAGTATTTTGTCCAATTTTAGCCATTAATGACATTATTTCAATATTTTCAGGACATTCTTGTTCACATCTTCCACAAGTATAACAGATATCGTGATCATATAATTTCTCAACTTTTTCAAAGTCACCTTTACCTGCAGTAGATACTGCATCCATAATTGGAATATTATTTGGACAAACTCTAACACACCATCCACATTCGCTACAATTACTAGCATCTTCCTGGATTTTATCCATGTCTGGAAGGGTTTTGACATTTTTTCTTGTTTTAGATAGGGGCATGACAATTTTAGTGGCTACTTCTCCGACTTTTTGAGGGTCCAAAATTAAAGCACCATCAATTTTCTTAGATAGTATGTCACTTACAATTGAATCAGCATCATCATTGGTTCTATCAGGTAATCCTAAGCACATTTTGTCAGTGGTAGCTATCAAAGCAGTATCCGCTTTTTTAGCTTCTTCAAGAACATCGGATCTTATACATTGTTCATCAACAACAACAACATCTGCTACACCACTTCTTAAGAATTTTAACTGTTTAGATATTGGTCCAACAACTTTAGCTCTACTATTGTATCGTGTTATATCAATAGAAGTGCAACAGATTCCACATAGTTCAATGTCATCTTCAAGATCATTGTCTTCAAGATAATCTATAATTCCTGCTCCAGGGGATACATTATGGCCAATACAGAGTATAACAGGTTTTTCCCGGTCTACAACTCCTATACCTAGTTCAACTAAAGGTGTGTCTGCATCTCCTTTAGGTAAATTTAAGGCAGCTATTTGGGAAACATCTCCTATTTCCATTCCAATATGATCCATCAAACCAGCATGAAGTGCTTTTGATTCAAAATCTAAATAATTTCCTTCTTGCCCAGTATGACATGCAGATAAGAGATGTAAGTTCTCTTCTTCCATATAGGACATAGCTTCTCTTATGTCTCCAAGAGTTTTTGGTCTTTTACCTATTAATGTCCTCATAATAGGAGCTTCAATATCTATATTGTTTCCAAAATCAATAGGGAAATCTGGACCCATTTTATGGATTAAATATTCTAACAAATGTCTTGAATGGGCTGAATGAGCTGCAGCTCCAATACAGCATGTTAATAGTGCAAATCTTCCTTGTTGAGCTTCAATATCAATTCCACAAGCTCCTTTTTTACCAGTTAAATCACATTTACCAAAAGTACATAAACAACACATATCACAAAATGGAGCATAAAAAGGAGGATATCTTTCTAATAATTTCATATCCCAAGACCTTAAATCAGTGACTGTTGGTTTTGGAGTAGGTCCCATTAGAATGTCTTCATCATCATTCTCATTACCTTGAGTGATGTCACCAAAAGAAATTTCAATATTTTTACTTTTCCAAAAGTCATCTTTAAAGTCTTTAGGTTTACTTGAATTAGGTGTCAAATTATCACCAACTTTTATGTTTATTCTTATTAATTATTTTAACAATTATTTTAACTCAATTTTAAATTAATTGATAATAAATTTACTATTAATAAAATATTCTATCTATAATAAATAAATATTGTAATATAAAAAACATATCATAATCTTTATTATAAATTATTATAATCTTTATTATAAATTATTTTTATTATATTATTCGCAATTTCTATATTAACAATAAATAACATTAATCACTAGTATTTAGCAAATTTTTATTTTATACAATAATTCTAATTATTTTATTAAGCTTTGATTTAGTCATGATTTCATATCATTATAGTAATACTAATTAATTAAGCATAAATCTTTCAAAAAAGATTAATGAGAATTATTTGAATATTATAAATTTATAAATTTTTATGAGTATAATTTCTTAATAAATTACTAGAGTCATAATTAATAATGATTTATAATGATATTTTATTTTGAATTTAAGATATATATATCTTTGGTATTAATATTTTCTGTTTAACTCATACATTTTAAAAATGAGGAAAGATATAGGATTTAGAATTTTTTAACACTATTTTTGACTTCTTCTTTTAATTTTAGTGAATTAGGATGTATTTCATAAATTTTAATAAATTTTTTCATTAGATTTAGTTTACTAAATTGGGGAAAATTCAGTGTTTATTTGAATATATTAATAATGAGAATCATTTATTTTTATTAATTGATAATTTACTAAATTTGCTATTTTGAGTTACTAAATTTTATAGTTATTACTTTTTTAGATAAAAATGGGGGTGTAGTATTACCAAGAAAAGGTTTATAAACATGCATTTATAAAAAATAGTAGATATAGTATCTTATATCATATAGTTTAAGGTTGTATATTACTACAAATTAAAATTAAAAATATTGAAGCTATTTTGAGTAATACTGTATTTATAAATAAAAGAGAAAAAAGTAATACTTCGTATTTTTATGAAAAATTAAAAATATGATTACTATTTAATATTAGCTAATAAAGATGAATATTAGTCAATAAAGATGTATATTAGCTAATAAAGATGTATATGGTTTGATTAAGATTAATATAAGTTAATATCATAAAAATACATGTATAATATTGAAAAATTGATTCAATACTTAATATTTTTCTTAAATTGTATAGAATAATTAAAATTGCATAGAATGAGTAGAATAAAATATCTGGAGGAATATAATGCACATACCTGATGGATTTATACCGCTATGGCAATGTATCATATATTATATAA
The DNA here is from genome assembly GCF_001639285.1 of Methanobrevibacter cuticularis. Classification (GTDB taxonomy): domain Archaea; phylum Methanobacteriota; class Methanobacteria; order Methanobacteriales; family Methanobacteriaceae; genus Methanobaculum; species Methanobaculum cuticulare. The sequence continues at coordinate 50,885 of NZ_LWMW01000117.1, forward strand.
TTATAATAGTAGTTGGATACTTTGCAGTTAGATGGGCAAAAACTAATTTACAAGAAAAACAAATTCCTTTACTCGCTGTTTTAGCAGCGGGTATTTTTGCAATACAAGCAATGAACATACCTATACCTTGGGGAACAAGTGGACATATGGTGGGGGCAGCAATAGTAGCTATTTTAATTGGAAGTCCTTTTGCGGGGTTTTTAGTCTTAGCCGTTGTTTTAATAATTCAAGGATTAGTATTTGGAGATGGTGGAATAACTGCCCTTGGAATAAATATTTTTAACATGGGAGTTCTCGGAAGTTTCATTGGTTTCTATGGGTTTAAGGGACTCAGGTCTTTCATAAGTGATATTCCTGCAGTTTTCATTGCATGTTTCTTAGGAGTAGCTATTCCGGCAGTTGCTGCTGCTATTGAATTGTGGGTAGCTGGAACATTCCCATTAATAACTGGACTATATTTCATGGGTATATATCACATAATAATAGGTATTGTTGGAGAAGGTGTAATAAGTACTATAGTTTATGTAGCTATTAGTCAAGTTAGACCTGATTTAATCGCTTTAGGAACCAGAGTAAGCAATAAAAGTTTTTAAACTGATGTAGATAGTAAAAATTAATTAATTAAAAGGAGATAAAACAAATGGAAACTAGAACAAAACAGTTCATAATTGTTGGTTTAGTAGTAGCTGTTGTAATAGCTATTCTCGCCCCATTTTTAGCTTCAAGCAATCCTGATGGTTTAGAGAGTACTGCAGAAAAAATTTTAAATCCAGGTGTCAGTGATGAAGCAGTGGTTCAATCACCTATGCCTGATTATATAATCCCTGCTCTTGGTGAAGATCCTATTTCTGGATCAATAGCTATAGTAATAGGTGTCATAATAGTATTTGTAGGAGCCTATGCTTTGGCATTTTTCCTAAGAAAAAGAGATTCTAGTTGAGATAAAAGTTTTATAGAAGAATAGCTATAATTTACAATACTGTGAAAATATGAATGTTTCAATAGATAAGATAGAACAAGAATCTTGGAAGGATAGTGCTATACATAATTTAGATGGGAGAATAAAGCTTATTTTAACCATTATGATAATTGTTTATAGTGTATACACCACTGATCTTATCATTCTATTGATACTAGAAATCTATTTAATTATTTTACTTCTAATTTCTAAGGTATCAATCGGATTCTTTGCAAAAAGGATTCTACTAATTTTGCCTTTTGGAGGCTTTTTAGCAGTATTTCAACCTTTTATAAAACCCGGAGCTATTCTCTATACATTACCTTTGGGATTAACCATAACTTATGATGGAGTTTTATTTGGAGTTCTTTTAATTTCTAGACTAATAGTCTGTCTATCAGCTATTGTTCTTCTATCTTCTGTTACTCCAATTGAAACAATAGTAAATTCAATGAGAAAACTAGGATTTCCAAAAATCATGTCTATGATACTGAGTATGACAATCAGATATCTCTTTGTTTTTTATGATGAATTAGATACTATTAGAAAAGCTCAAAAATCAAGGTCATTTAGCATTTGGAATAAGAAAACTAGCTATTTCTGGAGATTGAAACAAGTTGGTTATACTATAATGATGTTATTTCTAAAATCTTTTGAAAAAGGAGAAAAAGTATACTACAGTATGTTAAGCAGAGGATATACTGGTGAAAGTGTTAGTTATAGAAAAGAAAATCCAATCATGAAAATGGATTATTTATTTTTGATATTGACATTAATTCTGGTTTTTTCTATAGAAATAATCCATTTAAATGGAATTATTTAAGATGCTTACTTTTATTATCAAGTTTTAATTATATAATGAAAGATAAAGAAGTTATTGAATTACAAGATAAAGAAGCTATTGAATTACAAGATAAAATAATATATTTTTAATTTGAATTAATTAGATAACAAATGGATTTGTTATATTTAAAAAAACAATTTAAAAATAATTTAAAAATAAATTATAAATAGCTATTTATTGTAAGTATCTTGTAATTCATTCACCATCCATGTTGGAGCATAAGATGTTGGAATAGTTAGAATTAAGTTATCCATATCATTAATAACAAATGAAACGTCTTCTCTAGGAACTTCAACTAATATTAAATATTGAACATCTATTTCTGCAATATTCGAGCTTCTTTCATAATTTGATAAAGTTAAACCATAGCTATTCAGCAAGTCTGCAATTTCTTTCTCATTAAAACCACCAGTAATAGCTCCTCTAAGCATTTCTTCAACATTAGTTGAAAAACTTTTACTATCTTCTATTTGATTTATCTGATCTCCATTTGTGGTTATGTGAGTTTTAATATAATTAGCATCTATAACTCCACTATCTTTAGAACGCATAATAGCTAAAATTGTAGCTCCACTTATAATTGGGGAATTAGATATTTTTTTATCATCTGAAGAAGTAGGAGAAGAAATATATGAGGAATTAGAATTTGAATCATCATTTGATACTTCTTGATCTGAAGATTCACTAGAACCAGATTGAGAATCATTTTGATCAGTGCTTTGATCATTGGACTTGGAATCAGAAATCTGATTACTTTCAGAATTTAAAGAATATATATCAACAATACTTCCTACAGTTAAAAGTCCGGCCCCTGCTTGTAGTCTACTTATTAGGATAGGAACTGCCACAGTATCTGGTTTTTTAAATTCAAGATTAGCTAAACTTGTTCCATCATTTTCATCCACAAATGAATGAGCGTCCTCAACATCCATTATAACATTTTTTTTATTAGAAGTAGCTTCATAAACTGCCATCACTCTGTTAAAATCATCATGGGCATTGTTAATTATTCTATTATGATATTCTCTCCATTTTGCCGTAGCTGGCCTAAGTATATCAATAGATTTAGCTTCTTCTGGAGAATTAGCTGATTCAATTTGAGATTTAATAACAAATGCATCATTATCAAGAGCTAAAGGGCCTTTAAAAAGAGAATTTAATTCATTCAATTTACTTGTTTTAGCTGCAGCTAATGCATCTTGAGAAGGTGAATATATTAGAAAATAATAGGAAGAAAACAACAAAACAATTATTATCAAGCCAAAAATAGCTCCTCCTACCATAGTTTTAGTTTCATCATCATCTTTAGAAAGAAAAGTTTTCTTAAAATCTTTCACAGAATTCTTATCCAATTTGATAATATCTTTTAAATTAAATTGTTTTTTCTCTTTCTTATTTTGAACTAAATCAGATGATGAATTATATTTTTTTTCATTAGAATATCTTTTTTCATTAGAATTTTTATTTTCATTAGAATATATTTTTTCATTAGAAGTTTCATATTCAAAAAATTTTTCTCTATTTTTAAATTCTTTTAGATATTTTGCATGTTTCTTTTCTTCTTTATTTAAATCATGATCATTAAGACCATTTTTATCATTATAATCATTATTAATATCGTTATAATCATTATTAATATTAACGTGCCTAAGAAATCTCTCATCTATTTTATTATCTTTGCTTTCAACAAATTTATCCTTTTTTTGATTAGAAATGTTATTATAGTCTTTAGTTCTTTCTTTATTTTTATTAATATTTTTATTCATCTCTAAATCTTTATTATTTGACTTTTTATCTTCTTTTTGCTTATTATTAACATTTATTTTAGTTAAATCATCTATTTTATTGAAAATTTTTAAAATAAAATTTTTAAGGTATATTGTTATGTTACGTAATTTAAAAATATCTTTAGATTTTAACTGTTTTTTCACATTTCTTAATTTAAAAATATCTTTAGAATTATTTTTAAACTTATTCATAATTTTACTATTTAATCTGAACTTAAAATCATCATTGAATTTAGCCCGAATCTTCTTAGTAATCTTATTTATTTTTGAATTAGATTCATCATCAATTTTTTTACCTTTTTTCAAATTATCAAACCCTATATAGAAAAAATAGAATGTTGGGTCATGTTTGTAGATGAAAAATAGTATATAGACAATATATATAATTTCTATAAGAACATTGATGCCAATTTTGAATTAAATCAATAGATTAATAAAAAATTAATAGCTAATTTTTAAATAAATTAAGCATAGGAGTAATAAAAACATATACTAAAGTTATAATAAAAATTATCGTTGCAGGGATGTTGATTCCCCAAAATATCATTGAATTTGGAATAATAGCTAATAGTACTAATATAGCAATTATTGGTAATATTTGGGGGTTGTAGAATTTTTTATATTTAATATTACTTATCATTAAAAATCCTACCACAACCATTAAAAACATTCCTAAATAAATATTAAAAAGTCTACTTAAGATGAAAGTTGATAATAGGATACCTGTGGTTGGTATAGGAACTCCTACAAATCCTTTAAAGTCTATTTTGTCAGAAATAACATTAAAACGAGTTAATCTCAACACTCCACAAATAACTACAAACAATGCTATAACTGCTGATAAATAGCCAATTTCATTGGAAAAACTAGCTCCAATTATATACAAAAGTACAGCTGGTGCTACTCCAAATGAAACAATATCGGATAATGAATCAATATTTTTTCCAAATCCATATTTATCAATTCGAGATAATTTTCTAGCTATCCATCCATCTACAGAGTCAAATATCACTGCAATGATAATAAAAATTGATGAAATTGTTATTTGATTATTTAAAGCCATTAAAATAGCTAAAAACCCAAATGATAAATTCAACAATGAAATTATATCAGGCAATGCCAAAAAACATTCTATTTTAGTTTCTTTTAATTTCATGTCATGACTCCAAATAATACTCTTTTTATTGTTATTTATTAATTTTTGCTTTAAATACAGATAATTTTTATTATTTAATCTTTATGTTGATTATGTGGGATAATTTTTCTAAGTTATACTAAAATACTTAATTTTTATTAATATTCTCTAATCATATGATTAATATAATTCTTTATTAATATAATGATTGGTTATAATGATTATTAATATATCATACTTTTATTTATATCATATATCATATTTCTCATTTTATAGTTTTTCTAAAATATTTTTCTAAAATTATTAATATTATAATATTAAATATTTAAATAATTAAGTTCTTAATAAAATAAAGAAAATAAATAAATATATTAAATATATTAATGAGATTAACCATAATCAATAAATATATTCATGCAACTAGATAAAATAAGATAACAACAATACTTGTATTAAATTAATTATCTGATTTAATATATTAATTTTGACTTATTAAATATGAAAATAATTTTATGATGTGTACATAATGATAGAAGATAAAATACAAGTTCTGAGAAAAGCAGCCAAGGTTTCCAACGAACAAAGCTCAGAAAGAATGTGGTGTGTTATTGCTGGTAATAAAGACCTAGTTAATGACATAGCTTATGCAGCTATTGCTTCCAAAGAGCGCGTTAAAATACTGTTTAGAGAACATGTTACTTTAGAAGACTCTTATGTTATTAAAAAATTTGATTTTCTAATGTTGTATGGAGAATCTGATAAAATAAGAGACCTAAGTTATATATGTAAAGATAATGGCGGTGCTTATATTCAGATTGCACCTTATTATATAACTAATGAACCTAACCTAATGTTATTGGTAGCTCCAGACAATGTTATAAAGCAATTTGTAGGAGATATTGAACGTATGGGGTCTGAATTTTCTATACTACTAGAAGATCAAACTACTGGATTTATAGAAACTGACTTACAGATAAATACAAAGCTTCCTGCTTTTATCAATAGCATGTTAGCTCCATTATTTAATCTTAGTGATGTAGTATTATCAACTATCTTAATTTCAACTGGAAATAAGGAAGATGTAGAAAAAATTCAAGAAATAGCTACAGCTAATAAAATATTTATTATAGATTTTAAAGACATTATAGTAGAGGGATGATTATGAAATTTTTTGGAAATGATGATGATAAAAAAGAAGAACAGAAAAGAGGACTCACTAATAGTCTAGGAATAGATTTGGGTACTTTAAACACAGTTATTGCAAAGCCATCTGGAGATAAATTTGACCTTTATCAAATTCCTTCAGTCGTAGCTGTTAAAAAGGATGATGCTAGTACAGTTTTAGCTGTTGGAGAAGAAGCTAAAATGATGCTGGGAAGAACACCAGAAGATATTGTAGCTCTTAGACCTTTAAGAAAAGGAGTTATTGAGAGTATAGTTCAAGCACAAGCATTATTAGAAAGAGCTATGGAAATTGGAACTAAAGAAGGAGAAAGGATTGGTAGGATTGTAATTGGAATTCCTGGAGATGCTTCAGAAGTTGAAAAAAATGCAGCTGAAGAAATTGGTAAGAAGGCTGGAGCTGAATATGTTTTAGTGATCAGTGAGGGACTATCTGCAGCTATTGGTGCAGGATTACCTATAGCAGAACCTGATGGAACTATGGTTATTGATATTGGCGCAGGATCAACAGATTTAGTTGTTATTTCTCTTGGAGGAATAAGTGATATTGAAACTGTCAGATGGGGTGGAGATGATATCGATAACAACATTGTAGATCTTGTTAAAGAGAAATATAATGTTCAAATAGGTATACATGATGCAGAAGCTGTTAAAATAGAGGTTGGAATGTTCCATTGCGATGAAGAATTAGAAAATTTAAGCACTCAAATCATTGGTAAATCCATTGAAACAAATAGACCAAAGAAAATATCAATTGACTCAGAATTTGTAGCTGATGCCGCTGAACCAATAATAAAAGAAATAATTTCAGGCCTCAATTTAGTTCTAGAAAGACTTTCTCCAGAATTAATAACTGGTATATATAATAACTCTGTTGCAGTAGGTGGAGGTTCCCAGATAAGAGGTCTTAAAGAAAGAATATGTGCAGAGTTATCCATCCCTGTTACTATTTCAGATGACCCTATGACAGTAGTAGCTAAAGGTGCAGCTATTGTTGCAGCAGAACCACGAGCATTAGAACCAGAAGTTCGTTTAAAAGCAATGAAATAATAATCACTAATAGATAAATATAAAAATTATATATTTAATTCATCAATCAGGAACTTGAAATAGTGCAGAATCTATATAGTTTCTAGTAAAATATTTCATGTATGGCTATTATAGTTAATATGTATGGATAATTTTATATGGATAATTTTCTGATGAGCGAATATTTTGCTATGAAGGTATATTGGAGTATTCATTGGTCAAATGGTGTTTTTGTCCAGAATGCAATCCTTTTCATGTTTCTAATCTAAGAAATCAGGATAAATCTCACTACTCAAATCATTCTTAAAAATATTCCGAAGAATATTAAAAAAGTTATTCATTCCTAAAACCATTCCTAAAAATATTCCGAAGAATATTAAAAAAGTTATTTAGAAGGTTATTTGATTATTAGTTAATATAGAACTAATTATAAAGAAAATGCAACTGATAGGATACTTCAAAATTAGTAAAAAGTGAACTATATACAGTGCATGAGTGGAAGCTAAATATAATTAAAAGAAATATTAATTATATAGTGATATAAAAATTTAACTACACATTAATCTTTTTTTATTATTTATTAGTAAGTAGATAGTGTTATAAAAATATAAATTTAAATACATATTCGTTTCTTTTATTATTTATGGCTATTATTCATTATTAATCTGTATTATGTATTGTTTTAATTATAAGGCGTTATTAGGTATATAATGTATTGTTTTAATTATAAGGCGTTATTAGGTATATAATGTATTGTTTTAATTATAAGGTGTATAAATGAAGATTTTGGGAATAGATGAAGCAGGAAGAGGTCCAGTTCTTGGACCACTTATAATAGCAGGAATTGTAGTTCCAGAAGAAAAAACTTCAATTTTAGAGAGAATGGGTATAAAAGATTCTAAGAAATTGACACCAACACGCCGAAAGGTTTTATCACATAAGCTACAGAGAACCTTTGAATATGAAATCGTGGAAATTAGAGCTAAAGATATAGACAATTTGAGAGCTAAAGGGATAAATCTAAATGAAATAGAAAAAATAGCTATGATAAAGATTATTGATAAGTTAGATGCAGACTATATAATCGTTGATTCTGTAGATGTTAAACCGAAAAGATTTGAAGAAGAAATAAAAAAAATAACTGGTGATATCAAAATAAAAGCAGAGCATAAAGCTGATGATAATTATTTACAAGTTGCTGCTGCATCCATAATAGCTAAATATAAAAGAGATGAAATTGTAGAAAAAATAAAGAGAGAATATCGTAAAATCGGTGATGTTGGCTCTGGATATCCAAGTGATCCTAAAACTAAAAAATTTTTAGAGAATTTTACATATGATGAAATGCCGGATATCATTAGAAAATCATGGAAGACAGTTGAGAAATTAAAAAAATAATTCTAATTACTTGTCCTAATTGAAAACAAATATCATTCATAATATACGTCACTAAATATCAAAAAATATTAAATATTTTTAAAATTAATTACTTTAAATAATCTTTAAATAATAAATACAGCATTAAATTTTAAATAATCTTTAAATAATAAATACAGCATTAAATTTTAAATAATCTTTAAATAATAAATACAGCATTAAATTTTAAATAATCTTTAAATAATAAATACGGCATTAAATACAAGATTAACTAAAATCTTGAATATTATATGTTATTTTAATAGAATATTATAATTTTAATAGTATCATAATTAAATTTTAAAATATATAAAATCAAATATTATTCAAAATACAAATCATTAAATATCAAAACATAACAACTAGTTTTTAAATATATTTCAAATAATTATTGAATATGATTATTAGATTATTAAAATATTTTACAAAATATTTTGCAATGATTACAATGATTTGAATATGATTAATAATATAAATCATAAAATCAATAATGTAAATTTAAATTAATAATATCACTATTAACAATTACAAATGTGATAGGATAGAAGTTAAATAAAATTAATTGAATTTAATTCAAAATTTAACAAAATTAATAATTAAAAATATCTATAATAAAAATAATAGTATGTAATCATAAAAATAAGAGGATATAATGATAATTGAGTTTTTTACAAGCGGATTTACCACTATAATGGAAATGTTTCAAAGTGGAGGGATTATAACATATATAATTACTTTAATTGGTATTTATGGATTAATAACATCTATACAAAAAATAAATTACCTTAGAAAAATAACTAAAATAGATACTACAGAAATCATGGGAACTGTAACAGTAGCTATGGATAGAGGAGGAGCTATTGAAGCATTGAAAGCTATAAGTCAGTATAAAAATCCTGTTTCTAAGATCATATCTGAGGCATTGAAAATTGGTTACAAAAATAAAACAGAAGTAGAAGAAGGAATGGAACAGGTTTTTATTGTCGAATTAAGTAAAATGACTAATGGGTTAAATATACTTAAAACTACAATAGAGTTATCTCCATTTTTAGGGCTTATTGGAACTGTAATTGGAATTTGGACTACTTTTAAATCTTTAGGAGTTAATCCTGATACTGCAGCTATGGCTGAAGGGATTTATATTGCACTTATTACAACAATAGCTGGATTAGCTGTAGCTATTGTATTATTGCCATTGTATACATATATAAAAGGACTGATAGATAAAGAAATGGACAAAATTGAATTAGCAAATAAGATGACAAATTGGAGTTATGCAGTTACTAAGATTAAAGTTGAAGATAATATTCCTTGTGCTTTAGAAGCATTAATAGAAGCAGAAGGAATTGTCAATACTCGGGAAATATCTGAAAAGGATGCTAATATACAGATTTCTTTTAAACCAAGTATGCTAGAAAAAAGTATCACTAATATAATCTTAGAAAAGTGTGATGTTAAATCTGAAATAGTCGAAAGTAAATTAAAACAATAGTCTATTATCTCAAATATAATAAAGTAAATTAAAATAATAATCCATATCTCATATAATGAATATAAAGTTAGGGATAAAATGAAGCTAGATATTAAAAGACATAGAGAAAAAATAAGAGGAGAGAAACCAGAATTCAATTTGGTTCCGTTTATTGATATTCTTTTTACGATACTCATCTTTTTGGTAGTGACAAGTTCTTTCAATACTGCTACAATTGATGGTTCAACTAGTGGAAAGCCAGATGTAGGGACTGGAGATAATGAATATTACTTGTTTCCTGTAGCTAATCTAGAAAAAGTAATTGTGAATGGGCAAGACATGTCTTATTTAATAAAAGATAGCTCAATAGCAATACACAGCAGAGCTATTGATGAAGGAGAAATCTCCATAAAACCAAGGGATAGGAGTATAATAATTACTACTCCTTCAAGTTTATCAGCTGAAGAAGCAGTACGTAGTCCTGATAATCGATCATGAAGAAAAATAAGTAAGTAGACTTATATTGCATCAAGATTACAATCATAATAGACATTAATAAAATTATCAAGATATATTATATATGAAATAGTATCAAAAATTGTTTGTTTAATATGATATTTGATGAATGGTATTAAAAATTGTTTGTTTAATATTATATAAAAATAATATAATTGATAAAAATAAATAGTTATGTAACCATTGATAAAGAAGGGAAACATAAAATATCAGGAGAGGGTTTAAGATGTATTTAGGTAGAATAGTATCTGTTGGAATGAATAAAGAGAAGAAACCTTTCATAGCTTATAGGGTATCTAGTAGATCATTTCCAAATAGAATGGCCAAGAGTTTTGAGGACAAGGCAGCTATAATTCCAAAAGAAGGATATGAAAAAGATATATTTGAAAATGCATACATAGCTTATAATTGTGTTAAAGTTGTAAATGATGTAGCTATTGTTTCAAATGGATCACACACAGATGTCATAGCTGATAAAATAGCTATTGGAATGAATATCAAAGATGCGTTATCGTTATCTCTTTTAGCTATGGATTATGAAAAAGATGATTATAACACTCCACGAATAGCTGGAGTTATTACTTCCAATACAGATGAATCCAATTATGAATGCTATATTGGAATAATTACAGATTCTAAATTGCTTGTAGAAAAAGTAAAATATGGGGCTGCTACATTTATATCTACATATGAATGTCAAAGCCCAGAAAAAGTTAGTTTTACAGCTACTAATTCTAAAGAAGCTGCTAAATTAATTCTTGATGAAGGTGAATTTAAAAAATTTACAAACCCTGTGGCATCTGTAGGATCTATATTTAATGGGCAATGGACTATAGAATCCATAAATTTATAGTTTAAACTAGATAATCAAATAGAAAAGTACTTATCTTTTTCTGTATCTTTTCTGTAGTTCTGTATATTATGCGTTTATTATTTTAATTTTTGTTCTTAAAACATGTTAAGTGATATTATGAAGTTAGAATTGTTTGGTTTAAGTGAAATTCCTTTAGTTATTGAAGGAGATAAAATATCTAGTCTTATAATATCTGCTTTGAAAAAACAAGCTATTAATCTTGAAGATGGAGACATCATTTTAATAGCTGAAACTTTAATATCTAAATCAGAAGGAAATATAATAGAATTAGATAAAATAACTCCTAGTAAAAGGGCTGATGAGATAGCCACACTTACAAAAAAAGATTCTAGATTAGTTGAAGCAATAATCAATGAATCCAATGAAATCATTGAAATTGGTCCTGATTTTATTATAAGTGAAACTAAGCATGGATTTGTGTGTGCCAATGCAGGAATAGATGAATCAAATGTTGATAAAGGTTTAGCTACGCCAATGCCTAAAAATCCTGATAATTCGGCTATGAAAATATCTTCAGAGCTAGAAAAAGAACTTGATGTTGAAATAGCTGTTATAATAACGGATACACAAGGAAGAGCATTTAGAAATGGGGCAGTGGGAGTAGCTATTGGATGTTATGGAATTTCTCCCCTTTGGGAAAGATCTGGAGAAAAAGATTTGTATGGTCGTGAACTCCAAACAACTGAAATAGCTATTGCTGATGAATTGGCGGCAGCTGCTTCTCTTTTAATGGGTCAAGCTAATGAAGGGATTCCTGTAGTAGTTATAAAAGATTTTTCAAGTTTTAGAATATTAAAAAATAAAGAATCCACTATAAAATCTCTACTTAGACCTAAAGAATTGGATGTTTTCAGAAAATAATTATCATAGAGAGAAAATGTAATTATATTCATAAATATTTTTAAATATCAATATTTTTAAATATTAATATTTTTAAAGAGTAAAATTATCTAAATTATATATAAAATTATATATGCTTAAAAATTATAATCTTAAAACTGTAATTTCACGATCTTTAAAATAAGATTGATTATAAAATAAAATGGAAATATTTTTAATATCTTAATAATGATCTTTAGTGTTATTTTGGATGTGATTTTTAATAATAATCTTTAATATTATTATAAACAAATTTTTACTATTAATTTTGATAAATAATATATTTTAGAACAAGATTATTTTAGAACAAGATAAAAATATCTAACAACAATTACTAAATTAATAAAAAGAAAAAATTTAATAAAAAGGTTTTGAACTTGATCACTGTATTGTCTGGAGGTACTGGAACTCCTAAATTAATTCAAGGAATTAAAAGAGTTTATGATACTTCAAAATTGAATATTATTGTTAATACTGTTGAAAATGATTATTTTTCAGGAGTTTATGTTGCTGCAGACATTGACACTGTTTTATATACTCTTTCAGATTTAATAAATGTTGAAACTTGGTATGGAATCAAGGATGATACATTTATAACTCATGAACAACTCGCAAAGCTTGGTCATGATGAACTTCTTAGAATAGGAGATAAAGATAGGGGCATTAAAATTCAAAAAACTTTGCTTATGGAAAAATACACTTTAACTAGAGCAGTGGATATTCAAAGAAGAAAGTTAGGAATAAAATCTAAAGTTCTTCCAATGAGTGATGAACATTCTCAAATAAATATTATTACAGATTTAGGAAAACTAACTTTTCATGATTTTTTAATAAAGCATCAAACTAAACCAAAAGTGTTGGATATTGAATATACGAAGATAAATCCTGCTCCAGATATTGTGGAAACTATTGAAGAATCAGAAACTATTATCATCGGCCCATCTAATCCTATTACATCAATATTACCCATAGTAAATTTAGAAGGAGTTGAAAAAGCTTTGAAAAATAGCTATGTTGTAGCTATTTCGCCCATCATAGGTAATTCACCTGTTAGTGGACCTGCAGGAAAGTTTATGGCAGCATTGGGATATGAAGTTTCATCATATGGAGTGGGTTTAATGTATAAAAATTTCTTAGATAAATTTGTAATTGATGAAAAAGATAAAGAATTAAAAATAGATATAGAAAACTTAATAAAAGATGTCACTATAACACAAACTAATATGAAAAATATTCATGACAAAGAACTATTAGCTAAAACAGTTTTAGGTGAAGTTAGGTGAAACTAATATGATACAAATGACACTAATTCAGATTGACAATTATGGGCCTTGGACAGTTACTCCAAACCCTCGTAATGAATCAGACCTCCAAATTTTACAAGCAGAATTATTTGCAGATGTGCAAAGACAATTTGCAATGAAAAAAGGTTTAGTTTTCTTTATGAGGTTTGATAATATGCTTGCCATAAGTAATGGGCTCAATAAAGAAGATCATTTAAGGATTCAAAGGTCTATAAGAAATAGATATCCGATAACAATTAGTATGGGGATTGGAACTGCAAAAACTCCTTATGAAGCCCAAAAATTAGCTACCAGAGCTCTTCAGACAAAAGGAGGAGCTCAATCTGAAGAAAGAAAAGAAATTTTAGCTATTGATAGTTTAGTTAAACCAGAAGATAGCTTTGTTCAAATAGCACATATAGATATAAATGGAGTCACTGAGTCTTTAACAGACATTATTCCTGCATTTGACACAAGTTTCCTGGTCAATAGAGCCCAACATTATCTAATGACGAAATTAATAGAAAAAGGAGCTTTATTATTCTTCATCGGTGGGGACAATTTCATGTCTCCGTGTAATGAATTAAGTCCAAAAAAGCTATTACAATTACTTGAAGAGATTGATGATGAAATAGATATAGCATTAAAAGCAGGGGTTGGTAGAAGTGACAATGCTGAAGACGCTGCTTATATGGCAGATTTAGGATTAGAAGAAATTCGTGAAGGAAACACTGATGAATTAATTCATGTTTTGGAAAAATAACTTATATTTCGTCCGAATTTAATAACAAAGTAATATAGTTAATTAAATAATATGCATAGTTTTTCATTCATTAAAAATCTTACATTAATAGAATATGCTAAACTTACATTAATAAACATACTAAACTATATTCTTAAAAATGGGTTGTTATTAAGTCGGAATTACCTAAAACATCAATAATTAAATTTCTTTTTCTAAAATTTTTAATTGAAACACTGTTTTTTAATTAATTTATTTAATTATTATTAATCAAATTATTCTTCAGATTCATTAGAATAATACTTCAGATTCATTAGAATAATATTTATTAAAACTACTAAAATAGTGTAAATTTAAGAACAAGGAGATTAAGCTTATTAGATTACTTGCACCAATGGCAGGAATAACTGATGGAAAATTTGCATTACAATTAATTCCATATGGTTTTGACACTGTTACCATCGGAGGATACAATACAGATTCTAAAACAATAGAAGCTGGGGAAAAAATATTAAAAAGAGGCAGAAATGAATTTAATATACCTGAAGCAGACTTAATCACTACCATTGGAAATGAAGTGGAGATAATTAAGGATAAGTATGATGTTGAGGTTTCTGCAAATTTACGTGCTACAACTCCAGATCCAATACTTGAAATTAGTAAGATAAAAAATTTGGATATTATTGAGCTTAATTTTCATTGTAGACAACATGAGATATTGAAAATTAACTGTGGTCAGTCAATGCTGGAGAATATTGAATTTTTAGAAACTTTCACTAGAGAAATAGTTAAAAAATCTAAATCTAAAGTTTCTGTGAAAATTAGAGCTAATGTTGAAGGTACTGATACTTTAAAAATAGCTAAAATAATAGAAAAAGTCAAAGCAGATTATCTTCATATAGATGCCATGAAGCCTGGATTTAATCATGCTGATTTAGATATAATAAAAAAAATAGCTAATGAAACAGAAATATTTCTTATTGGAAATAACTCTATAACGAGCATTGACCGATGTAAGAAAATGCTTCATGCTGGAGCTTCTGGAATATCCATCGGACGAGCAGCTATTAATGGAAAGTTAAATTTTGATTTTGCTAAAATTTAGGCATCTGTAGAATTCTAAAAGTTTCTAAGAACCATGAAAAATTTATTCTGATTTAACTTAAGATAAATATAAATGATATAAACAATTTATTATTATAATAATAATTAAAACATAAAATTAAAATTATTATTCAATAGTTTAATTATAATAATAACCAAAACATAAAATTAAAGTTATTATTCAATAGTTTAATTATAATAATAACCAAAACATAAAATTAAAGTTATTATTCAATAGTTTATTAAGATGAATAGAATTAATTAATAAAAATTATTCTAGAATTAGAATAGTAATAAAAATTATTATAATAAGAATTACTATTAAGAAGAATCACTATAGTAAGAATAATATAATAAGAATTACTATTAAGAAGAATCACTATAGTAAGAATAATATAATAAGAATTACTATTAAGAAGAATCACTATAGTAAGGGAAATTACTGAATAAGGGTTATAAAATTTATAGCACTATGAAATATTAGTGGGAATATTAAAAAATTTCATTAAGAATCATTAGAATTTCTGATAGTTGATAATAATTGAGTATCTAATTAAAATAATTTATTTTTTAAAGGTGAGGGTATGTCTTTTATAGAGCTTAAAAATATTAATAAAACATTCAATGGAGTAATCGTTCTTAAAGATATAAATGTTGAAATTGATGAAGGGAGTGTTCTTGGAATTCTTGGTAGAAGTGGGGCTGGAAAATCTGTTTTAATAAATATGCTTCGTGGAACCAAAGAATATCGCCCAGATAGTGGCCAAATACTTTTCAATGTAGCTATTTGTCCAGAATGTTTAAGAGTGGAACCTCCTTCTAAAATAGGGGAACTTTGTGGATGTGGATGTGCTTTTGAAGGCAAAGTTATTGATTTTTGGAATATTAAAACCGATAGAAAAGAATTTTCAAGTATTCGTAAAAGAATAGCTATAATGTTGCAAAGAAATTTTGCATTGTATGAACGTGAAAGTGTAATTGAAAATATTTTAAGAGCTATGGGTGAGGGAGAATATGAAGAAAACCTCTACAAAGCATTAGATTTGCTAGAAACAGTTCAAATGAGTCATAGGATAACCCATGTAGCTCGTGATTTAAGTGGTGGAGAAAAACAGCGTGTTGTTCTTGCAAGGCAAATAGCTAAAGACCCTATGTTGTTCCTAGCAGATGAACCAACTGGAACTTTAGATCCTCAAACTGCAGAATATCTTCATCAAACATTAATAAGTAGTGTTAAAAATCAAGGAATAACAATGGTCATAACTTCGCACTGGCCAGAAGTAATGAAACAATTAGCAGACCAAGTTATATGGTTGGAAAAAGGAGAAATTGTAGAAAAAGGAGATTCTGATGAAATTGTTGAAAATTTTTTAGCAACTGTTCCATTACCAAAAAAAGTAACTGAGCATGAATATGGAGGACCAATAGTTAAAATAGAAGATATTAAAAAACATTACTATTCTATCGATCGTGGAGTTATTAAAGCTGTTGATGGTGTTGATTTAACTATAAAGCAGAAAGAAATATTTGGAATTGTAGGACTCAGTGGATCTGGAAAAACTACATTATCTAGAATGTTAATCGGATTGACTGATCCAAGTAGTGGAAAAATAGAAGTTAAACTTGGAGATGACTGGATAGATATGAGAGAAAAAGGACCTCTTAGTAGAGGGCGTGTAATACCTTATATTGGTTTACTCCATCAAGAGTATTCTTTGTATCCTCATAGAACTGTTTTAGGGAATTTGACAGATGCAATCAGTTTAGATCTTCCTGCAGAATTTGCTAAAATGAAGGCTATCCATACTTTAAATGCAGTTGGTTTTGACAATGAATATGCAGCGACAATACTAAATAAAGCACCTGATGAATTAAGTGGTGGTGAAAGACATAGGGTAGCTATTGCCCAAGTACTTATTAAAGAACCTACTATTGTCATCTTAGATGAACCAACTGGGACTATGGATCCTATAACTAGGGTACAAGTTACTGATTCTATATTAAAGGCTAGAGAAGAGTTAGGAGAAACTTTTCTTATTATTTCTCATGACATGGATTTCGTTATTGATGTTTGTGATAGGACTGCATTAATGAGAGGAGGAAAAATCCTAAAAATAGGAGAACCAGGAGAGATCGTGAAAGAATTAACTCCTGATGAAAAGAAAAAGATGCTAGACTAGTTTAAACTACTTGTTTCCTAGGAAATTTAACTTAATATGACTAGTTTTTTCATCCTAGCAATCATTTTCATTCATTGCCTTAAAGTTTTATCTATCAGCTTTAAAATGTTAAAATTAAGATTAAAAAAGATATAATTAGCTAATATTTTTTTAATACTCTTACTAAAACTTATTTTTTATAAAATTTTATATTAGAAAAATATATACTATAATGTAATTAGAATTAATAGCATTATTAAATATTATTTTCTTTATAAAATTTTATATTAGAAAAATATTATAG
This sequence comes from Methanobrevibacter cuticularis, assembly GCF_001639285.1. Lineage (GTDB taxonomy): Archaea > Methanobacteriota > Methanobacteria > Methanobacteriales > Methanobacteriaceae > Methanobaculum > Methanobaculum cuticulare. Next base: position 68,568 of record NZ_LWMW01000117.1, read on the forward strand.
TATAAAATAATTAGAATTAATAGCATTATTAAAAATTATTTTTTATAAAAATATTATATTAGAAAATGATTGCGATTAATTATTAATATTAAAAATTATTTTTTATAAGATTTTATATTAGAAAATGGTTATATTAGAAAATGATTAAGACTAATATTAAAAATTATTTTTTATAAGATTTTATATTAGAAAAATATTATATTATAAGCTATCATATTATAAGAATGTGTAAATACATATATATTATAGTACTACTTAAATAACCTTAAATAAATTCCACAATATTAAATTTATTTACTAATTAAATTATACTAATTATTATCGGAGGATTGTTAATGGTATGGGATGATGCACCATCACACGTTTGTAGAGGGGGAGATAGTAGGGCATTGGCATTTTGTTGTCCGCCAGTCAAGCCATGTCCAGTATTACATGCTCTTGAGGATGTAAATCTTAGCCCTCAAAGTTACATGGATATTAAAGACGAGTTTTCTAAGAAAACTAGACTTGGTGAAGGCCCTAGGACTTGTTTTGGATCATTAGTTTGGTGTTGTAAACCATCAAAACCTTGTCCACTAAGAGACATGGTCTTAAAAAGTATAGACATGAGTATAGATGAATATTTAGATTTGAAAAAAGAGCTATCAGAAAGATTAGTAGGAACAACTAAAGATAATAGTGAAGAAAATATTAATGCTCTTACAAATAACTTTTCGATTACTAAAAATGAAGCAATCAAAATACTTCATGACTGTGATAATGATTTGAGAATGGCTGTAAAATTACTTAGAATGAAAACATTGGAGAATTCTGAATAGAATTTCAATAATTGATTCATGATATTTGTTAATCTTTCTTATTTTACTTTAAATGTCCTTCTATTTTTATTTTATCTCAACTTGATAATTTAACATAATAATTAAACTTACTAATTAAAAATAGTGATTGAATTTACCAATTAAAGCAACAGAGTAAATTCACTAATTAAATTAAATAAATAATGAAAATAAAAACTAAGAGGGATGTTATGGGTTGGACTTCACTTTTTTTAAATATGGACAAAAAAAAAGTCTTTATTATTGGGACCGGAGAAGTTGCAAGCCGTAGAGCAAACAGATTTCTTGAAAAAGGTGCAGAAGTAATTTTGGCTGGAAATTCAATACCACGTGGATTAGAGGAAAAAGGAGCCATACTAAAATCAACCAAATCTCATAAAAACCTTAAAAAATGGGTTCAATGGGCAGATATCGTTGTTATAGCAAGTGGAAATGAGGAGTTAAATAATTATATATCTTCTATTTGTGATGGAAAACTTTTAAATAGGGCTGATTATCCTGAAAATGGAAATTTAATAGTTCCAACTAGTTTTAGTATTGAAGATGTTGAAATATCAATTTTTACAAATGGAAAGAGTCCTTTAATGGCTAGGGAAATTAGAAAAAAAATTCAAAATATAATAACCTCTGAGGATTTACTTCAAATTGAACTTCAGGATTATGCTAGAAATATTCTAAAAGCAAAAATTAAAGATCAAAAAGAAAGAAAAAAGTATTTATATGCAATTCTTGAAGATACAAAAATAAATGATCTTTTAAAAGAGAAGAAAATAGAAGAAGCTAAGGTTTATGCTGAAGATTTGATAAAAAATGAAGAAGCTAAGGTTTATGCTGAAGATTTGATAAAAAATGAAGAAGCTAAGGTTTATGCTGAAGATTTGATAAAAAATGAAGAAGCTAAGGTTTATGCTGAAGATTTGATAAAAAATGAAGAAGCTAAGGTTTATGCTGAAGATTTGATAAAAAATGAAGAAGCTAAGGTTTATGCTGAAGATTTGATAAAAAATGAAGAAAATAATGTTCATGATGGAGAATTACTAAAAAAGGAAAAAAGGGAGGAATAGCTATTGATAATCAATATTAGGGTAGATCATAAAATTGCAGATATAGAAACAATGGAAAACATGGGCAATGATCTACAAAAGCTATTCAATCAATTCAAAGAAGAATTTAACATTCGTGAATATATTGAGATAAATACATGCAACAGAAAAGAATATTATTTTCACACTGATTCGTGTAGTTATGAATATAAACTTTTAAATTCTCGTCATGGTAACTTAATTATTGAATATGGGGATAAAGCTGTAATCCATCTTTTTAGAATGACTTCTGGATTAGAATCAATGATAATTGGGGAAGACCAAATACTCGGCCAAATCAAGCAAGCTAAAAAAACAAGCATTAAAGAATCACATTGTGGCAAAGTTTTAGATATATTATTTACAAAAGCTGTTCATGTGGGTCAAGTTGTAAGGCAAAAGACTAAGATAAACCGAGGTTCAGTTTCAATTGGTTCTGCTGCTGTTGATCTAGCTGAAAAAAACTTAGATGATCTTCAAGGGAAACAAGTTTTAGTTATTGGGGCTGGAAAAATGGGAAAGTTAGTGGCTAAAGCCTTAGCTGAAAAAGAACTGAAAGCAATTTTTGTTGCAAATCGAACATACTACCGGGCAGTTCAATTAGCTGAAGAATTAAATGGAAAAGCAATATTTCTTGATAACCTAAGCCAATATTTACCTACTGCAGATGTTATAATAAGTGCCACTGGAGCACCACATATCATTTTAAACAAAGAAAGAATTGAAAATTCCATTTCTACTAAAAAAATAAAAACTTCTGTTATCATAGATATAGCTAACCCTAGAGACATTGATGAAGATGTAAAAGAGCTTGGATTTAAATTATTTAATATTGATGACTTAAGAGGAATAGCTGATGAAAATAAAAAATTAAGAGAGAATGAAGTAAAAGAGGCAGAAAAAATAATAGACTTAGAATTTAATTTGCTTGAACAATCATTTAAATTGATGGAAATTGAAGGACTCATGAAAGATATCCGAATTTTCATGGAAGGTATTCGAGAAACGGAAACTCAAAAAGCCATCATGAAACTTGTAGATGTAGAAGGCAGTACCAAAATACTTGATAATATGTCAAAAGCCATCGTAAATAAAATATTCCATAATATTTCATTAAACATTAAAAAAGCTATTGAAGAAGAAGATTACGAATTAATTGAAGCTATTAAATGCATTTTTAAAGATAAATAATATATTGAATAAAAAATAATGATTTAAATAAGTGATTTATTTTTAAAATAAAAAATAACTTAAAATACATAAAATGATGCCTAACTTATCAACAGCATTATACAACAATGAAAATATTATATATCATTCATTATAGTTTAAATTTCTATTTATCTTGTATATTTGAATAATAGCTAAAAATAGGATTATTAAATTCCATTCACAAGATGTATAATGAAAACATTGGGTTATATTTTCTATTAGATTATTTTTAATAAGTTTTTGTAGTTTTTTACAGTGAAGGTTCCAACCTTTTTATCATTAATCCCATAAATATTACAATCATTGGAAAGAAGAATATATAAATGATTAAAATAACATTAGGTGGTATAATGTCTCCTATGATACTAGAAGCTGCCATTAACATTATTAAAAATATCACAGGTCCTAAAATAGCTAAAAATGTGTATATAAGTATAAAAGCATTTAATTTTTGAGAATAATCCTTTAATTTAAGTTGTAAATCATAAGAAATATCTTCAGCTATTATATTGAGTGTATTTGCTAAATTTCCTCCTGTTTTAAGCGTTCCTATAATTTGTTGTATGGATCTATTTAATCCTTCTGATGAAACTCTATTTGATAGATTCAACAAAGCTTTTTCTGTGCTTTCTCCATACTTAATTTCTTCAAGAACTCTTGAAAATTCAATTGATAAATATCCGTAATTAGAATTGGCTATTGAACTTAAAGTATCATATAATCCTTTTCCAGATCTAAGTTCTGTGACCATTTGTCTTAGGGCATATGGAAGTTCTTTTGATATCTCTGAATTATTCTTCTCATTTTTCATTTTAGGAAGATAAAATATTGAAAATCCAACCATTAAAAATAATAAGATAATAACTATTGCAATTTCTAATCCAAAGAAAATATAACCAATTAATGCAAAAATAGCTAAAATAATGAATGTTAGAGGAGTAGCTAATTTTATATTAATAATTTCATCAATATTATCATTCAAAATTTTATTCAGGTAATGCTTTTGAAAAGATTTATCTGTGTCTATAGATACTTTATTATGGGAACTACTTTTATTTTGTAGTTGTTTAAATATAAATACTTCATTATTTTCTTTATTCTCAATAAATAAACTATTTTTTATTTCATAAAATAACATTTTAATATAATTTTCCTTTTTATTATCTGAATTATCCTTTTCATTATTAACTACATTAGACTTATTATTAGGTATATTTAATTTATTATTAACTACATTAGACTTATTATTAAGTATATTTAATTTATTATTAACTACATTAGACTTATTATTAGATATATTTAATTTATCATTAATTACATCAGATTTATTATTAAGTATATTTAATTTATTATTAACTACATTAGATTTATTATTAAGTATATTTTTTTCATTGTTAACTACATCATGCTCATTAGTAAATATATTAGAAAATAATATTATTATTTTGAAAAATATATTCCCTAAGAATAAAAATAACTTATTTAATGTAATAAGAAACTTTTTAAGAATAATATCAAACCCCATTAGATATTGTCTATGTTTTGCCGAACTTAACTTTCTAATTTTCTAATATTCTAATATTTTTTAAAAATAGCTCTAAAAATAGCTATTGTTTAAGATTTAAAATATCATTCATCGCATCTTTTGGATCAATATAGTAATTTTCAATTGCATTTCCAACATCTTCAATATTTCTAATGTTGTTATCAACTAAAAGTTCTAAAAATCTTTTTCGTTTAGCTATTTCTCCTTCTAAACTTTTAACTGGAATTCCTCTTATATTAGCTATTGATCTCAATGTATTACTTGAAATACCTACATTTTCTATATTATCATTCTCACCATTCCATTTAAAAATCTTATTTAGCTGTATAGTTCCTTCTTCCATTCCTACGACTTCATCTACTTCTATAATTCGCCTAACTGAAACTCCATCAGATCTATATATTCTATTTTGCATGATAATAAAATCAATAGCTGAAATCATGACTTTAGGAACGTTCATTGGAGAATTGGTTAATCGAGTTATTGTTTCTCTTGAATTGTTGGAATGAAGGGTTCCAAAACCAGAATGTCCTGTGTTCAATGCTGTAAATAATGTTACAGCTTCTTTTCCCCTTACTTCACCTACTATTACTCTGTCTGGCCTTTGCCTTAAGGAATTTTTAACTAAATCATCCATATTTAGTTCTCCTTTATTTTCAATGTTTCCGGGCCTTGTCTCCATCCTAACTATGTGTTTATGGGGGATTTGTAGTTCTAATGTATCTTCAATTGTTATTATTCTCTCTCGAGGATTTATAAATGCTGCCAATGCATTCAGTGTTGTTGTTTTTCCTGAACTTGTTCCTCCCGAAATAATTGCATTTGCAGGTTTTACTCCTAGGCCATCTACACATAGCCAAAAAAATGCAGCAAGATCACAATTTAGAGTATTTGAATTTATTAAGTCAATAATGGTTAATGGATCTTTTTTAAATTTTCTTATTGTCATTGAAGGTCCATCTGCTGAAATTGGAGAAATAGTGGCATTTACTCTTGAACCATCTTCTAGTCTTCCATCTAAAATTGGAGATTCCTGATCTATCCTTCGATTGATTTGACGAGCTACTGAATCAATGATAGAAGTAATCTCTTCCTCTTTCTGGAAGATTAAATTTGATTCCATCATACCATTTTCTCTATGATAGACAAAAACAGGTTTATTTATCCCAATTATCATTATCTCTTCAAGGTTGTCATCTTTTATCAGAGAATCAATTTCCCCATACCCTATGATATATTGAAAAAAGGTACTGGCTAAATTATCTATATAGGTGTCAATATCTAAATTTTCATTATTTTTTTCCAGATTATTTTGAATTTTAGGCATTTTAATTTTCAAATAATTCTTAATATCATTTATTATAGCTATTTCATCAAAATTAAAATCATTTCCTGAAGAAATAGCTAAATCCACTAAATTGGATCTTAGTTCCTTTAATAAGTTTTTTTCTTCATTTGAAAATTTAGGTTTCATTAATTTATATTTAGGAATAATATTCCCTTTATTTTTCGAATACATATTTTAAACATCCTTTTAGTATTAATATTATTTTGTCATTATTATCATTAATATTAATAATATATTATTTATTAATAATATCATAATACTATTTATACTTTTATTAATAAAGTAAGATATAAATCTATTAGAATCATAAATAAAATTATGGAACTAAAATGTTCATGTAATAATAATTGCATTATACATTCAAAAGATATTGAAAAAAGGATAAAAGATGCAGCACCTTGTTCTAAATGTGTAATCATAACCTTAAAAAAGTTCAAACAGCTATCTGATCAGATATGTGTTTCAGCAATTAATAATGAATTTGGAAGATGTGTTTGTGGTAAAAGATCTATTGATATAACAATGGCTCATATTTTAAAGATTATGGTTGATGAAGGAATAGATCCCAAATCTTTCAATTTAAGAAATGGAGCTATTCCGTTATCCACTCCTCTTGAATCAGAACAAAATCCTCAGCTCACTGAGAATTCACTGATTATACTACATCCTGACTTCAATGAAAAAATTGCTAAGAGAATTATGGATGAAGTTAAAGAGGTTAAAGGAGTGTTAAAAGGGAATTCCAAAGATATTGTGGGAATAATTGATATTGGTGATGAATGTAGTAGCTATGAATTATTGGCAGGTTGTGATTTCCGATGTGATATTATAAAAACACCCCTTGGTGCTATAGCTATAAACAAAAAGCAGCATGCTGTTCATCTGGAGTTTTCAGCATCAACTGAAAATAAGATACTCAAAATAGACAATTATTTTAAAACTGAACATCTTAACAAAGAAGATCTCCCTAATTTAACACTTATTGATGCAACTTGTGGTTGTGGAGCTTTAGGTATATATTCTCTCAATTATGGTTTTGGCAATGTTACTTTTAATGATATAAACAGGGCAGCCACTGAAATAACTGCAATAAATCTTGAAGCTAATGGATATGAAGTTGATTATATTTTAAAAGATAATGGACAGAGTTTAAAAGAGAATGGACACAGTGAAAATAACCTAATAGCTAAAGGAGAAACCTTTGAAGTCTATAATTCGTCTATTGAAGAATTATCTGAAAAACTGTCCGGATTTGATAAAAACAGTGAAAATAATGCAAAATTTGATTACTGTATACTAGATAGTTTTCCTCAAGTAGACAATGAATATTTTAGAGAAATAGCTGAAAAAATAGCTAAAAACATCATAATTATTTAATTGATTTATCTGTTATCTTTCTTATATCTATTTTTTATTTTTTTATTAGTTGGTTATCTATTTTTTTATTTTTTATTAGTTGGTTATCTATTTTTTTATTTTTTATTAGTTAGTTATCTATTTTTTTTTATTTTTATTAGTTAGTTATCTATTTTTTTTTATTTTTATTAGTTGGTTATCTATTTTTTTATTTTTTATTAGTTGGTTATCTATTTTTTTTTATTTTTATTAGTTAGTTATCTATTTTTTTCTTATTTTTACATTTTAATATTTCCTTATTCTTTTATCTTAGTTAATTTAAGTAAACATAGTGAAATATATAACCATAGCTGGAACAATCAATACTCCCATCAAATGAGATTTGCTAATACCTAAATAATGTGGAAGCAAGCCTAAAGCTGTTGAAGCTATAAGCATCAAAGTTAGATATGGAAGGGGTGCTTTGTATATAATCCCAAATATGTATAAAATAGCTATCATCAACACTATCACTGAAATGGACAATTTTTTGTAGTCTACATTTTCCATTAGTCTTGAAAAACTATCTCCTAATTTTAAACATAGAATCACGGAAATAGCTACTGATGTGAGTGCTGTAAAAGTGAAAATCATTAAATGTGAGATTGAAAAAGTCTCTATGAGATAATTCATGTATACAGCTATTCCACTTCTGGGGTTACCTATTAAATAAATTGCAAATAATGAAAATAAAGTATCTGAAGTATTTAATCCACTTATGGAAGTTAGAAAATTTGTGGTATCATCTTCACCATCACTTCCCATTGCTACTTGGACTATGACTCCTCCCTGGGCAGGACCAAATCCTGGTAAGAAACCTAAAATAGATCCAGCTATTCCTCCTGCAAATGTGCTTTTTATCATATCTTTGTTTAACTCCAAATCATAGAATTTGTTTTGATGTGGTATGAAAGATCCATCATTTAAGCTGAACAATATTGTACTGATTCCAAACAACCCTGAAAAAATACACATCATAGCTAAGCCTGAAGATATTGGAGTCTGAAACATTGTCCATCCCATGATTCCAGATAATATGAATAAAATGAGTGACCATCCAAATGCTCTCATTCCATTACTCATTCTCCAAGTCATGTAAATTGAACCAAAGAATAGAAGTATACATGTAAATGGTTTAATAAAAGAGTGAGTTGCAGGTAGTAAAATAGCAAAAACAGGAAGCATTAAAATAGTGACTATTATTGCCCCAAATCCTCCTAAAGAAACAATTCTAATAGCTTCTTTTGATCTTCCTTCTAAAACCATTCTATGCCCAGGTAGCACTGATAAAGCAGAACCTTCCTCTGGGACCCCTAACATCATAGATGGTACAAACTCAATCATGGCATGAGCAATAGACATAGCTACCAAAAATACACAGAGAAACTCAGGGGATAAAAAACCCAACAAAAAAGTAGATGAAGCAAATATTATAGCTCCAGCTGTGTTAACATGAATTCCTGGAATAAATCCAGTTAATGCACCACATGCAATTCCTAAAAAGCAAGCTAAAACAAGATCAAACATCTTATCACACTTGCAATACAATTATATTTTTATTATTAATATTTTTTGAAAATTAGTATAGATTTATTTTATTAGTATTTTTATTTTATTAAGATCTTTTTTTGAAAATTAATATAGATTTATTTTATTAATATTTTTATTATTCTTCACTACATTATTATTCTTATTATTAATTATTATAAAAATGAATAAATAAAAAAGAATTAAATAAAACACGCAGGATTAATGCTATCAATTATTGTCATTATAAAAAATGCAAAATAAAAAAGAATTGAATATTAAAGAATAACTTTACATTAATCTTCTAACATCCATAACTTCAATACTGTTGACACTAGGAACGTTGGTTAATTTTTCTTCTACTACTTCAGTTCCGCCTTCATCATCATCAACAATAAACACAACATTCAAAGCAACTAAACCAAAAGCTATTGGTTCTTCTTCGATTTTGTGAAGTTCTGCTTCTCCTTCAATAGCACCTTGAACATCAATTTTCATTTGTTCTAAATCGACATCAGGACTTTCAGGCATTAATTTTACGGTTGCAACAACTTCTCCCATTTTCATATCCTCCAGAATATTTCTAGTTTAAATTTAATTTAAGTTTACTTAAAATTTATTTTATAACTTAAATTTTATATTATACATTAAGATAGTTTTTATACTTTTTATATATTTGTGGTGCATATATTTTATTTGTATACTATTTATTCTTACTATATCCTCATAATTTCAAATTATATTATAAATTATATTAATATTCGCTAATTATATTCGCTAATTATATTGTAAATTATACTATATTTGCTAATTATATTAATAGCTAATAGTGTTTTATGAAATAATTGGATTTCATACTTAATAATTCTGATAATTATAATAATATTTGGTGAAATAATTTAATTCATATAATTTAATCATGACTTAATAGATGTAACTTAACTTTTTAGTATTATCATTGCATATATTAGTAATAAAATACTAACTAGTTATATTGATAATAGCTATATTTAATGTTTTTGATTTATTTCATCTAAATAATCCAAAAAAGAGCTAATAAATAAGTAATTTATTAATAAAACATATACCAAGCAAAAATATCTATTTATTTCAAATTTAAAGATTAAGTTTAATATTATATATTAAATAAAATTATCATCTTTGTTCTAAAATTGGTGATTTATGAAACTTTTTTTATTAAAAAATCAATTTTATAGCTTTTTTAATAAATTTCTAAGAATGATAAATTTATAATAAAATAGTAAAATTTCTTAAAAAATTTAGTCTTTTAAGAATTTAAGTGTTTTAAAACTATATTTACATAATAAAGTTAGTCCATTAAAAAATCTAAGGTCCTTCAAAACCACAATCACATACGTAAGTATGGCCAAAAGTACGACATTTTTCACATCTTGCTATAATTTCATCACATTCAGGGCATGTGAATTGAACGTAAGGTTCAATTAAAGGTATTTCTTGCTTACAAGATTTACATTCTACTTTCTTCATCTATCTCACCTCTAATATATGTGTATTGAAAATCATGATCATATTCACTGTCTTTAATTAAAGATAAAACTCTCTCTGGGAAGTTTCCATTGACAACAAAACAGTTCATCCCGAACTTAAGCAATAGCTCTCCTAACATCAAGTCAACCGATGTTTCATTAAAAGTCAGTAGTTTTTTAGCATCAATCTCATCCATAAATTTTGAATTATGGGAGTTAGGTTTTCGGGTATATATACCATCTACATTTGTAGCTATTAAAAGTTTCGCTTTTGTTAAGTTTGCAATATATGCTGAAATTGAATCAGAAGTTAAATTCCAAGAATGTTGAATTTCATCATTCTCTTTTAAAATATCTGAACATTGCATTATAGGAATCTTTCCACTTTTTGAAACTTTGATCGCTTCTTCAAGCGAATCAACAATTTCTGTAAAATCAAATTTATCATTTAGGAGTTTAGCTATTATATCCATAGAATCAATAGCTGTTTCATGGGTTATATCTTTAGAGAAAGAAACTTCTTCATCATACTTTCTAATAAGGTTTGCAAATTGCCCTCCTCCATTAATGATTAATGAATTTGTTCCTCTTAAAACTTGAATAAGATCTATGGCCTCATCAGGAAACAAACTTCCTCCTATTTTAACAACCCATTCGATTATGTTATCACCTAAACTAATTAAAATTTTAAATCAATTATAAGTATATTCATGTTATTAATCATGACTATATTCATGTTATTAATTATAATTATTATCATTATTAATTGTTGTTATATATAAGATTCAAATAGGCATTATCTAATAGTATTTAATAGATATTAAAATTTTAAATTGGGGGTTTTTAGATTTTTTTCATGATTTTTTCATGAAATTGTGTTCTGTTTTAGAGTTGGAATTTCATTTTGATGAGTTTTTCATAGATAATGTATATTTTATTTCGTGAAAAATTTGTTAAAAATTCGTTAAACTTCCTGTAGTTAGATTCTGATGAGTATCCTTTTTTTGGGATTGGTGTAATTATTTACATATTGGTATAACACTTTCTTTTGTCTTCTTTTTAAGTATATATTAAATGGTAGGATTATTGCTATTGTGATGTATTAATTATTATTCTTTATAATAGAAGAATAAATGGAAATTCCGATGAGGGATTAGATAGCTTATTTTTATGAAAAAGATAATTTTATGAGCTTAAATTTATCGTGAATGGTTTTAAGTTCTTTAAATGTTTAGGGGGGGGGGGGGTAATCTATGAAATTATATCTGCTTTGTGGTTTCTTTTTGTTTTTGTATTGAGGTGTGTAGAAGGGATATATTTATATATGGGTAATTACTATAGGTATGTTTGTCCAGTAATTAAAAGTTAATAGTTTAATAGTATACTAATTGTTTTTTCATGAACTAACAAGTTTTTTTCATTGTTTTATGAATCAATAAGTTTAGTAGAATTATTAAATATTTTTTATATTAATAAGCTGGCAATTGTAATGAACATTAATTTAAGAAAAAACATGTTTCGATATATAAAAAAAAGTAACAATTTAATGTTCAAAAAAAGAGGTGAAAGATATTATGAGTAAAAATAAAAAAAATAATAAAAAAATGATTTAGTGATTATTCGCTATTTTTTAACTTACAATTATTATAATATATAAAATAATGAAAAAGGAGATGAGAAAATAAAAAATTATAAAAAAACAATGCTAAAAACGAGCATACTAATAGCTACCATTTTACTACTAGCTATTAGCTTAAACTCCAGCTTTGCAACCACTGTAAACATTGATAATTCAACAGATGTTGGAGGAATCAAACAAGGACTAATCAATTCAACAGATACTACAGGTAATATCATAAACTTAGCTATTGGAAACTACACAGGAGATAACAATACAAACTTAGCTATTAACAAAAATGTAACAATACAAGGAAACGGACCTACTGATAAGATAGTAATCGACGCACAAGGACAAAACCGAAGAATATTCACCATAGACAATAATGTGAATGTGACTTTCATAAACATAACATTCACAAATGGAAATGTTACAGGTGATGGTGGAGCAATATACAATAACCACGCTACAACAACGATGACTTTCATCAACTGCACATTCACAAACAACAACGCAAGTGATTATGGTGGTGCTATCTACAATGGTGGTGTTAATATGAGTGTTAGTGATTCTAATTTCATTAACAACACTGTAGGTAATCAGGCTGGTGCTATCTACAATTTTGGTACTAATGTGAGCGTTAGTGGTTCTAGTTTCATTAACAACACTGCAGCTCGAGGTGGTGCTATCTACAATAGTGGTGGTAATATGAGTGTTAGTAGTTCTAATTTCACTAACAACACTGCAAGTGCTTATGGTGGTGTTATCTACAATGCTGGTGGTAGTAATATGAGTGTTAGTGATTCTAATTTCATTAACAACACTGCAACTACTACTGGTGGTGCTATCTACAATGCTGGTGTTAGTAATATTGGTGTTATTGGTTCTACTTTCATTAACAATACTGCAAATAATAATGGTGGCGCTATAAGCCTTAATAGTGGTTTTAATTGTAGTATTAGTGGTTCTACTTTCATTAACAACACTGCAGGTCGTGGTGGTGCTATCAACAATAATGCTATTGGTTCTATGATTAGTGATTCTACTTTCATTAACAATACTGCAACTACTACTGGTGGTGCTATCACAAGTAGTGGTGATACTCTTAGTGTTAGTGGTTCTATTCTCACTAATAACAATGCAGCTGAGGGTGGTGGTATCATGAGTGAAGGTGGTAATCATGATATAAATATTAATAATAATGTTATAGTTAATAATACTGATAGTACTGGTTCTTCTGATATTGTAATCGATGGTAGTGTTACTGTTGGCGATAAAAATATAATAGGCAGTGTTACTAATAATGGTAATGGTAATTTGTCTGTTACTGGTGAAAATAACAACGTTGGTGATTTAACTAACAAGGGTAATGCTGATTTAGGAACTAACAATGCTTTCGATAATCTCATTAACGATGGAAATACAACTGTTGGAGGTAACAATACATTAAGTAATGTTACTAATAATGGTAATGGTAATTTGTCTGTTACTGGTGAAAATAACAATGTTGGTGATTTAACTAACAAGGGTAATGCTGATTTAGGTGCTAATAATGCTGTTGATAATCTCATTAACGATGGTAATACTACAGTTGGTGGTAACAATGCATTAGGTAATGTTACTAATAACGGTGGTTTATCTGTTACTGGTGAGAATAATACTATTAGTGATTTAACTAACATTGGTAATGCTGATTTAGGTGCTAATAATACTGTTGATAATCTTATTAACGATGGTAATACTACATTTGGTGGTAACAATGCATTAGGCAATATTACTAACAATGGTGATTTATCTGTTATTGGTGAGAATAATAACGTTGGTAATTTGACTAACTCTGGTAATGCTGATTTGGGCAGTAACAACAATGTTGATAATCTTGTTAATGATGGTAATGCTACTGTTGGTGGTAACAATGTGTTAGGTAATGTTACTAATAATGGTAATGGTGATTTATCTGTTATTGGTGAGAATAACAATGTTGGTAATTTGACTAACTCTGGTAATGCTGATTTAGGTGCTAATAATACTGTTGATAATCTTGTTAATGATGGAAATACTACAGTTGGTGGTAATAATGCATTAGGTAATGTTACCAATAACGGTAATGGTAATTTATCTGTTACTGGTGAAAAGAATAACGTTGGTAATTTAAATAATAATGGTAGTGCTGATTTAGGTAGTAACAACAATGTTGATAATCTTATTAATGATGGTAATGCTACTGTTGGTGGTAACAATGTGTTAGGTAATGTTACTAATAATGGTAATGGTGATTTGTCTGTTATTGGTGAGAATAATAATGTTGGTGATTTGACTAATGTTGGTAATGCTGATTTAGGTGCTAATAATACTGTTGATAATCTTGTTAATGATGGTAATGCTACTGTTGGTGGTAATAATGCATTAGGCAATATTACTAATAATGGTGATTTGTCTGTTATTGGTGAGAATAATAATGTTGGTAATTTGAATAACTCTGGTAATGCTGATTTGGGTGCTAATAATAGTGTTGATAATCTTGTTAATGATGGTAATACTATTGTTGGTGGTAACAATGTGTTAGGTAATATTACTAATAATGGTGATTTGTCTGTTATTGGTGAGAATAATAACGTTGGTAATTTGAATAACTCTGGTAATGCTGATTTAGGTGCTAATAATAGTGTTGATAATCTTATTAACGATGGTAATACTACTGTTGGTGGTAATAATGCATTAGGTAATGTTACCAATAACGGCGATTTATCTGTTACTGGTGAAAATAACAACCTTGGTAATTTAACTAACAATGGAAATGCAGACTTAGGCACTAACAACAATGTTGACAATGTCACTA
>NZ_LWMW01000118.1 GCF_001639285.1 Methanobrevibacter cuticularis
TTTCTTTGGACTTTCTAACAAATTTTTTCATAGCTTTTTTATCATTTTCTGGAAGTTCAAATTTTTTTCTTGACATACTAATATATTAAACTTAATACCATATAAATATATCACTAAAATTAATTTTTCACAACAATATTATATGAAGATTATATAAATTTTCAATTTTTAATTCTATAATAGTATAATAATATATATAAATACCAGTTAAATCTTCAATTATTCTGAATTTCATTATTATTTCAAATTTTTATTTTATTTTCATATTCTAGATGTATTAGCTATTCTAACTGAAGTTAATCCAAGATCTCCTATGATGATGCTTTTTAAAAGTTCAAGGTGTTATAACATTCTAAAAATAGCTAAAATTGATTTTACATACAGAATATATGATGTAGAAAAATAGCTAAAATATCTAATTTAGCTATTTTTATATATAAATAAAATAGCTAAAGTATATATATTAGATCTAACATAGCTATAGTTACATTTAGTTAAAAAATTTAGAAATGCAAAATCTTACATGAATGATACAGTAATGGTGTTGAAAAATATGAAATCTTTAAATGGGAAACTAACAGACTTAGAAAATAAAAATAAATTAAGTGATAGTTCAATAGCTAAAATAAGAGAAAAAATTGCTAATCCTGAAGCAACTTTAGATAAAATCAAAGGTTTGGATGAAAAAACAAAAGCTAAAATTTTAAAAAAAATAGGCAATTAAATAATGGAAATTTCTTCAAAAAATAATATATATTTCATATAATTAAATAGAAATCAGTTTAAATTATAGAAATTATAATTATTTAATAAAAATAATAATCTATGATTTAATTAATAATTAAAACAATGTTGAATTAAAAAGATAATTTTTATTAAATAATTTCTGGTGATTACAATGGGAAATAAAGAAAAAAATAATATAGAAAAAAATATCAATATAAATAAAAAAATGATAAATAATATCAAAGAAAAATTGAAAGATCTTGATGATGATTCATTAAATAATCTAAATAAAAGTTTAGAAGATAATAAAGCATTAAAAGAAAATTTTAAAGGATTATCTTCTGAACAAATAGAACAAAAAATGGAAACATTAGAACAATGGGAAGAAAAAATTAACAAAAAACAAATAAACTTAAAACTAACTGAAACTCAATTAACAGGCCTTGAAAAATTATCCACAAAAATGGGTGGAGTTAGTAAATCTAATTTAATCAGAATAGCTATTACTGAATACCTAATGAAATATAAAGAGCTATTATAGTTACTTAATAAATTGAATTAAGTAAATAAAGAATTAATTATTGTTATTATTATATTAATTATATTATTATTAGATTTAGATTGTTATTAGATTGAACAATAACTTTAAGAGATGTTTAAAAGCTTCTATTGAAAATGGATTATTAAAATAATCTGTTCACTCTTTTATAGTTTCCATCATATACAAGCTTAATAATAGCATTTTCCAAATCAACATTTTTAAAACTGACTCCTCGAATATCAGTTCCTCTAATATAGGTTTTACTTAAATTTGCACCATTTAAATCAGCATTGTGCAAATTAGTTCCTGATAAATCAGCACCTTTTAGATTTGCATCTTTTAGATTACAATGGCTCATGTTTGCACCACGAAGATTAGCACCACTGAGGTCAGCCCTATTTAGATTTGATTTGTGAAGGTTAGCACGTGTAAAATCACAATTTCGAATTTTAACTCCAGAAAGATCAGTATTACTTAAATCAGCTCGACTAAAGTCAATATCTGTCATATCCATATCTTTCAAATTAAATCCACTCAGAATAGCTTTTCTACAATCTTTCATAATCATTCCTCCGATGATTATCAATATAAACTAATAAATTTTTATATAATTAATAAGTCTCATCCATTATAAAAATTCAAAGATGCAACAAATTTAATAGCTTATTAGTTTAATAATTTAGTTAGTTTAATTTCTACTTTAATTAATATATTTTTAATAATTTAATATATTTTCGTTTTTTAAAATTATTCTGGTTGATATATAAAAAAATAATTTAATATATAATCACATACTTAAAAATAAAATTATAGGTATAAATTATTGGTTTATAGATTTTTAGAATGTTGTAGGTATGAATATTGGTTTATAGATTTTTAGGGTATTTTAGATATGAATATTGGGTTATAGATTTTTAGGATATTTTAGGTATGAGTATTGGGTTATAGATTTTTAGGATATTTTAGGTATGAGTATTGGTTTATAGATTTTTAGGATATTTTAGGTATGAGTATTGGTTTATAGATTTTTAAAATAATATCTATTAGGGGATGATTTTAGCATGGTGTTATCTTTTTATGGCGGAGTAAATGAAATTGGTGGGAATAAAATATTAGTTGATAATGGAAATTCTTCTGATTCATCTAAAAGCAATATTTCTTCCTTATTTTTGGATTTTGGTATGAGTTTTTCAAAAGCTGGTGATTATTTTTCTGAATTTCTTCAGCCTCGTAAACTTAATGGAGTAGTTGATTTTATTGAACTTGGTTTACTACCTAAAATTAAAGGAATATACAGAGAGGACTATTTGAAACATTGTGGAATTAATAGCTATGAAGAACCTAGTGTCGATGGTGTTCTTTTATCTCACGCACATATGGATCACTGTGCCTATATCCACCACTTAAGGGAAGATATCCCTATTTACATGAGAAAAGAATCTGAAATAATACTAAGAGTTTTAGAAGAAACTGGTAAAGCTTCATTTGCAGAGATTATGAATCTAAAAAAAAGCTTTCATTATGTTCCTAAAAAGAGAGGTGAAGGTTATAAAAGACTTATAGGTAAGGAATGCAAAGTTAAAAGAGATATTAGGACTATAGATCCTTACTCTCCATTTGAAATTAATGGGTTTGAAATTACTTCTATTCCAGTTGACCATTCACTTCCAGGATCCTCTGCATATTTTTTAGAAAACGATAATGAAGCAATTGTTTATAGTGGTGACATTCGTTTTCATGGCAGAAATAAGAGAGATAGTGATAAATTTGTACAAAAATCCCAAAAATTTAATCCAACTATACTGCTTTGTGAAGGAACAAGAATCAACGAAAACAGTAAAGGAACAGAAGAAGATATTGAATCTAAAGCTATTAATTTAATTAAAGATCATAAGGGATTAGCTATTGTCAACTATCCTATTAGGGATCTAGATAGATTAATTACTTTCTATAATGTTGCAAAAAATACAGATAGAATCTTAGCTATTAACTCTAAGCAAGCTTATATGTTAAAATTATTAGAGAATGAAGAAAGTATAGAAAAAAATAAGTATCCTAATTTAAAAGATCCAAATATAGTTGTTTATTTTCCTCGTAAAAAGCAAGGATTGATCTCTGGTGAACACTATGTTTGCTATGGTGATGATTGGAAAATTATAGGTTCTGCTGATGAAGAAATAAAAAAAGAGTATGAAATATGGGAAAGAGAATTCTTAGAAGAAGATAATATAATTACTTACAAAAATTTAAGAGAAGAACCAGCTAAATATGTTTTTAGATGTGATTTCTTTGAACTTAAAGAACTAATTGACATAAAACCAGAAAATGGATTGTATATTCATTCATTAACAGAACCATTTAATGAAGAGATGGAAATTGATTTTAAAAGAGTTCAAAATTGGTTAAATCATTTTAATCTTCTTCCAATCCATCCAATGCATGTTTCAGGTCATGCAAGTGGGAAAGAAATACTAGATATGATTCGAGAGATTAATCCTGAAAAATTATATCCTATTCACACAGAGAATATTGGATGTTTTGATATCTTAGAAGATGATGGAATTGAGGTTATTCATCCTGAACTTAAATTGTAATGGTGCAAATTTATTAATTAACACTTATATTTTTCAACTTTTTTTATCTATTTTAAAGAGCTTGTAATATGTCTTTATTATTAATAATAGAATGTTTATCGTTAAAATTTAATTAAAAATGTTTTTCTGAAAGTTTTTTATTAATATTTTTTAACATATTTTTATTAATATTTTTATTAATATTTTTTAACATATTTTTATTAATATTTTTTAACATATTTTTATTAATATTTTTATTAATATTTTTTAACATATTTTTATTAATATTTTTTAACATATTTTTATTAATATTTTCATGATTTCTAGTATTTTTTATTAATTAAGAGTGAATTTTTTAGATAAATATTTAAATTCATTTTCTCTTTTTAAATGCCTTGTTAATAATAAAATATGATTGTGTTGTTATTTTCTTTAAAAAACTTATTTTTACTTTTAATTATCAAATTAATTTAATATATTTAATACAATTTTTAGATAAATTTATATGAGATATTGTATAAAATATATGTATTATAGATTTTAAGCTAACCTTTTTAGAGAAATCCTATTTATGGGAATACTAGGGGATTTCTATCTAATATTGTTTATTATTGAATTATGGTTTTCATGATTTCTAATAATGCTTTAAATTAATTAATAGGATCCATAATATATGTATATTAAACAGCTTTTAATAGATTAATTAGAAATATTTTTAATTTAAGAGTTTATTCATATGTTGTTTTTTGGAGGCATGACTATTTTAAGTATTTCCGGGAAGATTAGTTCAAATAAATACAATATAATAGCTGTAGCTTTGATCATAGTTTTTTTTGTAGGTGTATGTGTCAGTGGGATTAGTGCAGCAGATTCTACCACTAATTCGGTAGTTAAACCAAAAAAAATAAGTCAATCGCAGGTTTTGTCTGCTAGTAAAAATCTTAAAATTTATATTGAGAAGAACAAGAAGTTACCAGATTATGTTAGCATTGGCAATTATAAGTATTCTATGGAGGAATATATGTCTATTTCTTCAGCTACTATTGTTTATAAAAATAAAAATGTAAAAACAAATATTGTGGTTAAGTATGGTGTTAAGTGTCCAAAAAGTCCAAAGGGGAATTCTATTTCTGGAAAACTTACAAGAAGCCAATATTCTGCATATGCATTAAAAGCATATAAATATATTAATAAATACAAGGTAGCGCCTAATTATGTAAGTACTAAATTAGGAAAAATTCAATTTCAATCATTTATTTATGGAAATAGTAAAATATTGGCGTGGTCTAAAAAGAATAAAGGTGTTTTACCAAGATCTTTAACTTTAAGTGTAGCTAAAACCCATTCAGTGAATAAATATATTCCTAAATTTTCAGGAAATGTAGTAATAGCTCCAAATAATACAAACACTACTCAAAAAACTTTAGCCATAAATCAGATTTTAAAAGCATCCAAACAAGTTAAGGAGTATGTTGAGAAAAACAGTTCTCTTCCTTCTTTTGTTTCGATAGATGGGAAACAGTATTCGATGTCTGATTTTTTATATTTATTATCTTCTACAATTGTAAGTATTAATAAGGGTAATAAGGGAAATATTGCTCCTATTTTAGTTAAAACTCCGAGTTATCCTAATGGAAATTTTACATCTGGCACTTTACACAAAGTAGAATTTGTAACCTTAGTTGGAAATGTTTTAAATTTTATTAATACAAATAAACAAGCTCCAAATTATGTTGATTCTTCCATTGGAAAAATACAATTCCAATCTTTGATATATGAATTTTCGAGAATATTAGAATTTGCTGATTCAAATGGCAGTTTACCTAACAATTTAACTATTAATATCACTACGAATCCTTTAACAGGAGGAAATGGAAATTCATCTAATAATACAAATGGTACTTATGATCCTATTGGTGATGAATTTGTTATTATTACTAGTTCTAATTACTCTTGTGGTCCAACATTGGTTAAATATAATGATAAATATTTAATTAGCACTGGAAAATGTAGCTGTGGGGTGACAGGAGATTATTATTATCATAATTCAACCTTTAAAAATTATTGTCCATTTTGTAAAAAAGATGGCTCTATGATTTATGAAGAAGGTCCTACTTGTCCTGAAGGAATGTGGGTTTGTACTATATGTGATGCAGATTTTTGTTTAGTATCTGGTAAAGAACATGTTAATGGCTCTACTAAATATTTGACAAAAACAATATATGATGCTAGTCAATATAAAACATATAGTATCATCCAATCAAAAGACAGTAATTCAAGTAATGTTGAAACTAATATTGGTGATATTAGTGGGTCTAATTCAAATTACAATAGTACTAGCAATATATCTAGTTTAAGCTCTGAAAATAATGCTTCTATCAATAAACCTAATCATGATTCTGAAAACAAAGTTGATTCTAGTAATAGTGATCATATATATGGAGACTTTAAACAATACTACTAATGTCACACAATTAAGTTCTAAAAAAGAAGATATTATTCCATTTAGTGAAAGTCATCATGATATATAAACTGTAAGTATATATAATTTAAATAAAACAAAGATAAATCTCTAAAAAGTGATTATAATACCTTAAAAATACTTATAGAACTTTAATGAGTATAGAAATCAAAGGTTGGCATGTTGAAAATAGAAAGAATGAATTACTTATGTTTAAATTAGAAATCTATGAGCTTAAAATTTAAAATCAGCAACGGACTTGGAGGGATTTGAACCCTCGACCGTATGATTAGGAGTCATACGCCCTTCCAGACTAGGCCACAAGCCCTATTGATAGCTAAAAATTACTTATTTTTAATTATACTAAAAAATAACATGGTTGTGAACAACTGTTTAATAGATTTATTTTAAAATTAAAAAAGTAAAATAACGGACCTGGAGGGATTTGAACCCTCGGTCTCTGGATTAGAAGTCCAGCGCCCTATCCAGCCTAGGCTACAGGCCCCAATATATGAACATTTAATATTTAGTTTTTTGTTGAATATATACATAACCCTTTCTAGGCTTGTAATAAATAATTCAAAAAAGATTTAGTGAAGATATTACTTTAATTCTTTTAATATTTAAACTTATTTTATTTATTCTTGAAAATGCTTCAAATTATTAAAATTATTAAAAATATTAAAAATAAGTTTCTAGTAGCTAATTCTTCGTAAGTTTAATAGCCACTGAAAAATATAAAATTTTAAATATATATCGGTGGTTGTGGTTCTTTGTTTACTTCATCAGCTAGTTTTTTAAGCCTAGATTCAATATCTTGAGCTTCTTGAATTAAGGGGGAGTAATCTATCTCCTTTTCTATGAGTTTATTTAGAGTTTGAACCACTTCTGCCGCTGCTCTTGGATCAGGATACTGGGTAAGAGTTTCTGCAAGTATGCAAGTCCCAGGAATATTTCTTTTTGCAGTTTGGGTAAGAATAGTTCCAGATATTCCATTCAGGTTTCCCATCTGTAGTGTGGGTATGTCTTTTTCCTTTATTCTTTCTAATGCTTCTTTTGAATTAGCTACAGCTGAAGAAGGATTCTTTTTTTCTCGAACAATTGCACTATTGAATGTTACAACTTCTTTACTATTATTCTTATCCATCCATTCAACAATTGAGTTTGTCATATCAAAAACAATATTTTGAGGAACTATAAAATCTGATAAAAATAGTACTAATCCATCACCTTCATATATTCTAAATGGATGAATAGCTACTCCATTATACAACACAGCTAACGGAGGAAAGTATTTAGATTCTATGTATCCTATTTCCCTCATTTTTAGATGGTCTACTAGTAACCATCCAATTATATTTCCTATAAGTCCTGCTCCTGGAGAACCTTCTAAAACAACGGCATTCTCAATGTCTTCAGCTACTATTTTACAACAATCTGTTTCAGTTTCCACTATCATTAGATCAACTCATTTTTTTCATTTAATATATGATAATCTTAATAATCAATTGTGAATTTAACTAAGTAAAGATGTATGTATTACCATTAATTTAAGCTAAACCAATGAATTTACCTTTTTTATCAAATTCAAGTCCGCTAACTTGTTTTTTTTCTTTATTTAATATAGGAACTAACCAGTTTCCATTCTCTAATTTTTGTAAATTTCCAGCATGACAACTTGGATCATCAATGTGTTTTTTAGCTTCTTTTTTTATTTTATCTTCAATTTCTCTGCTCATCTAATCAACTTAAATATTTTTGATTATTCAAAATGTAATCTATTTCAGATATTCATTTAATCTATAACTTTCAAATTTGGGGACTTTTAGCTATTATTTTGTAATTTTAAATAAAAATAACTAATAACAAAAAATATGTAAATTATATAAAAAAATGTAAAAATATGTAAAATTAATGTTTTAAATATCTTGAGATTATGATATTATTAGTGTTATCTGCATAATTTAACTTTTATATTAAGTTAAAATAATTAAATAATAATCATATATTTAATTAAGTATAATTTAACTTTTATATTAAGTTAAAATAATTAAATAATAATCATATATTTAATTAAGTATAATTTAGCTTTTATATTAAGTTAAAATAATTAAATAATAATCATATATTTAATTAAGTATAATATTATACTTTATTTGTGCGTCCAGTTGAGGGATCAACTCCGATACCACCAATCACATTCCCGTCACTGTCGTATATTTTGATGATCCACATGTTCATGCTACTGTCCCAAGTAGGAGTGCCAGGATATGCACCAGGTTCTTGGATAGCACCTGTGGCTATTTCAAGTGCTTTGTTAGATGTCATACCATTATGTGAGTTCCCACTTCCAGTTCCACCTGATGAAGATCCGCTACTTGATCCACTCTCAGCAGCTGAAGCAGAACCATCATTTTCTCCACCATTGTCTACTTCACTAACATCTTCACTATTTGGACTAGAATCAGTACTGAATCCTGGTAAGCTTGTTAATATACCGTTATCTTGATTTGTTAATCCATAGGCTGTTACTCCAGCAGCTATACATAAAACTATTATCACTGAAATAATAATATTTGAATTTTTCAATTTCCTCACCTCTATAAAATTGCCTATACTTTACTATTTATGAACTATATATTATATAAATCATTGTATAAGAACATAATATTATTATTTTAGAATATTTTATTATTATTTGACTGTTATACTTCTTATCACTTTATTTTTTTAAATTATATTAGTAGTGTTTTTAGACCTAATTATTCTTTTCATGCCGATATTTAGGTTTGACTAAGTTTTATTTTGAAGGTAGAGGGTTAGTTTTATTTTTATAATACTAATATCGAAATTTTTATTATGAATGGATTTAATAAGTGGTTTTTTTTATAATATATAAATGTTTCTTTTTCTTCCAAATGCAAAGTTTATTATTAATGAATATGATAAATAATATTTTCCTTATATTATATTATAAATAAAGAGGTGACATATTTGAGCGAAAAAATAGTTATATCTCCTACATCTCGTCAAGAAGGACATGCTGAGCTTGTCATGGAAGTTGATGATGAAGGGATAGTTACCAAGGGGAGATATTTAAGTATAACTCCTGTTAGAGGTTTAGAAAAGATGGTTACTGGAAAAGCTGCTGAAACAGCTCCAGTTTTATGTCAAAGAATTTGTGGGGTATGTCCAGTACCACACACTCTTGCATCTGTTGAAGCATTAGATGATTCTTTAAACATCGAAATTCCTGAAGCCGCTAAATTGTTAAGAGAACTTACATTATGTGCAAGTAATGTTAATAGTCATGCTATACATCATTTTTTAATAGCTACTGATTTTGTACCAGAAAACTTATTTGCTGCTGCAGTAGACAGTGTTTCTGAAATCAGAAAAGTTTCACAATATGTTGTAGATATGGTTGCTGGTGAAGGTATCCACCCGTCTGATGTTAGAGTAGGTGGTATGGCTAGTAATATTTCTGAACTTGCTAGAAAAAAATTATATGCAAGATTAAAAGCTTTAGTTCCTAAAGTAAATGCTCATGTTGATTTAATGGAAGGATTAATACTCGACAAAGATTTACCTAAAGGATTAGGTGCTATTGATCAACCTGTCTTTGCTAGTGATAAAATTTATGGAAACAGAGATTTCTTTGATTTCGATAGATTCACTGAAGTCATGCCAGAATCATGGTATGGTGATGAGGAAATTGGTAAAAAAGCATGTTCAACTATTCCATTATATGATGGAATAAACGTTGAAGCTGGACCAAGAGCAAGAGCTGCTAAATTTGGAGGATTTACCGGAAAAGGTGTAGTCGCACAACATTTAACAAGAGCACAAGAAATGAAAACTTATTTATCTAGAGCGATTGAAATTTTAGATGAATTGAACACTTCTGCTCCTACACTTGCTGATTATGATCTAAGAGGTACAAGTAAACTAGGTGTTGGAGCTATTGAAGCTCCAAGAGGACTTGATATTCACTTGGCTCAAGTTGGCAATGATGGCAAAACTGAATTCTACAGTGCTTTAGTACCTACTACTTGGAATATTCCAACTATGGGTCCTGCAACTGAAGGTTTCCACCATGAGTTTGGACCTCATGTTATACGAGCTTACGACCCTTGTTTATCTTGTGCTACTCATGTAATGGTAGTGGATGACGAAGACAAGAGTGTTGTTAAAAACGAAATGGTAAGATTATAATTTACAAAGATAAATTAATTCTAAGGGAAAAACATGCCTTATGAAGCAGAAACATTAGTTGTTGGATGTGGAAACCTCTTATTTAAAGATGATGGTTTTGGACCTGCAGTAATTAATGCACTGGAGGAACATTTCAAAGATAAAGAAATGCCAGAAGACACTATGTTTATTGATGCAGGAACTGGTGCAACTCACTTCATATTTACTCTACCTGATGAAAGTTGGAAGAAAGTAATTGTGGTTGATGTTGTGGAGTTTGATGCAGAACCAGGAACTCTTAAAATTTTTTCTCCTTTTGACATGCCAAGAGGAACATATGAAAATGTTCATACTTGGCCAGTTGAGGAACCACTACATGATTTAGCGAAAACTGTAGAGGTTGTTATTGTAGGATGCAAACCAAAAGAAATTTCTGCACCTGATGTTGATATGGGGTTAACGGATTCCGTTGAAAAGGCAATTCCCGAAGCCATTAATATGATTTTAAAAGAAATTGGGGTTTAGCATATGTTTGAAAGAATTAAAAGATTATTTAGATTTGGAGCTAAACCAAATAACCCAAAAAATGATGAATCTTCAAAACAGGAGGTCGAAATAGTGGCTGAAAAACCAAAAATAGGATATATTCATTTAAGTGGATGTACTGGGGATGTAATGTCATTAAGTGAAAATTATGACATTCTCTCAGAGTTACTCACAAATATGGTAGATATAGTTTACGGACAAACATTAGCAGATGTATGGTGGGATGATGAAAACCCAATGCCTGAAATGGACTTAGCTCTTGTAGAAGGGTCCGTCTGTCTGCAAGATGAACATAGTTTAAAAGAACTTTATGAAGTAAGAAAAAGAGCTAAATTAGTATGTGCGTTTGGATCTTGTGCTAAAAACGGTTGTTTTACAAGATTTTCAAGAGGTGGACAACAAGCTCAACCTAAACATGAGTCTTTTGTACCGCTTTCTGATTTAGTACAAGTTGATCTTGCAATTCCAGGTTGCCCTGTTTCTCCAGAAATAGTTGCTAAAACTGTAGTTGCACTTATTAACGGAGATATGGATTATTTAGCACCTATGTTAGATTTAGCAGGATGCTCAACTAACTGTGGTTGCGATTTACAAGCAAGTGTAGTCAACAAAGCACTTTGTATTGGTTGTGGAACTTGTGCAATGGCATGTCCAACCAGAGCTCTTTCAATGAATGAAGGAAGACCTGAATGTAACAAAAATAGATGTGTTAAATGTGGTAGCTGTTACACACACTGTCCACGTAGTTGGTTCCCTGAAGACAGAATTAAACAGGATTTAGGGCTATAGGAGGATTAAAAATGGTATTAGGTACTTATAAAGAAGCAATATCTGCAAGAGCTACTGATAAAGCAATTCAAAAAGTATCACAAGATGGAGGAATAGTAACTGCATTACTATCCTATGCTCTTGATGAGAAAATTATTGAAGGAGCTGTTGTTGCAGGACCTGGTGATAAAGCATTTAAACCAGAACCTCTGGTAGCTTTGACTAGTGATGAAATAATTTCAGCAGCTGGAACAAAATATACCTTTTCTCCTAATGTCTGGGCATTAAAAAATGCTGTAAGACAATATGGTTTAGAAAAAGTTGGAACTGTTGCAATACCATGTCAATTACAAGGTATTAGGAAAACACAATCTTATCCTTTTGCAACAAGATTTTTAGCTGATAAAATAAGTTTAATTGTTGGTATTTTCTGTATGGAAAATTTCCCATATGCATCCCTTGAAACATTTATTTCTGAGAAGATGAAGTCTTCTTTAGATTTAACTGAAAAAATGGACATTGGTATGGGTAAATTTATTACAACTACTCAGGATGATGAACTCAGTATTCCATTAAAAGAAACTCATGGATACGAACAAGCAGGATGTAACATCTGTAAAGATTACACAGCAGAATTATCTGATGTATCTACAGGATCCGTAGGTTCACCTAATGGATGGTCCACTGTTTTAACAAGAACCGACACTGGTGCTTCATTATTTTCACAAGCTGTTGAAGCTGGAATTATTGAAACTAAGTCAATGGATGATGTTAAACCAGGATTAGGATTATTAGAAAAACTTTCTAACTCCAAAAAATCAAGTGCAGATAAAGAAATCACTAAAAGAGTAGATATGGGATTACCTGTTCCATTCTAATCTTTTATTTTTTTCTTATTATTCATTTTTATTTTAATTATTATTTTTATTTTTATTTTATTTCTTAGTTTTATCCTTATTTTAATTATTATTTTTATTCTTATTTTATTTCTTAGTTTTATCCTTATTTTAATTATTATTTTTATTCTTATTTTATTTCTTAGTTTTATCCTTATTTTAATTATTATTTTTATTATTATTTTATTTTCTTTAAATTTTTTTAATTTTTAACATAAATATTTTATTTGATCTTATCCATATTGATATCTCTTTGATTTTTAAAATAGTCTTTTTAATTGATTTTTTCAATGATATGATTTAAAATTAAGATATTAAGTTTCCATTAAACAATTACTATGAAAAAATTGAAATGATATTAAATAAAAATAAAATTGAGGCAAAAATGAGATAGGGTTGAGATATGATTAGAATAAGATTAGGATAAAATTGGAATAGGATTAGAACAAACTTAGATAAAAATTAGAATAAAAATAGGGTAATAAAATGAATATTTTTTAAAAATATTTAGATTTTGAAGCTATTTAGTTGTTATAATACAACCATCACCTTCAACAATCACAGTATGTTCTTTTTGAGCCACCCAGCAATTAGTTTTTTCTTTTAGAGCAGGGTAAGGATAAACAGCCATTGCTTGAGAGAGTTGTCTCATAGAACTATTTAATCTATTCGGATTAAAATTTTTTGTTAACCATCTAGCTGAGAACGGAAGATGAGAATAGTTGCTTTTAATTTCTTGAAGTACTTTCTGTGTGTGTGCAATTCTAAATGGCTTGTCTTTTAAAAATTTATATATGGCTGTATTGTTTGTATCGGATACCCACCCTATTCCATCCGTTACAAAAGGTTCAATAGCTATAACATCTCCTTCTTTTAATTTATTAGTATTTCCATCATTTACACTTGGAATAGATATCCCAGAATGAAGATTCCACTGCTCTAAGCTATGCCCTGCGAGGTTTACTATTGGTTTAAATCCAAACTTATCAATTGCTGCTTCAACTTCTTTTCCTATTTTTCCAATTTCAACATTAGGGCGTACTGTACTAATTGCTGCTTCTAAAGCTGCGTCTGAAGCTTCTATAAGTCTGTAATTTTTGTCCAAAGTATCTTCATCAAATTTTTCTTCAAGATCATTACCAGGAGCCATGATAGTAATAGCTGAATCACCTATATATCCATCAATATGAGCTCCTAAATCTAATTTAACTAAATCTCCAGTCTTTATTTTAGTTTCATCATCAGCTAAAGAGGTATAATGAGCAGTTATTTCATTTACAGATACATTACAAGGGAATGCTATTCCTGCTCCTCTTTTTACTATTTCACTTTCTACAAACTCTACTAAGTCAATAATAGCTAAATCATCTTTTATGATTTTAGAAGCTTCTTCTCTTATTTTAGAAACAATTTTACCTGCTTTTTCATAGGATTCTATCATATTATCCCTTTGTGTATTAGATATAATTTAAATAATAATAATTTTAACCATATTTTTTTATTTTTTATATAGTTTAATTTATTTTAAATTCTTTATATAATATTCGCTTAATTCGATTTCTTCAACAATATTTCTTTGCAATTTTAAGATATTTTCGATATTGCTAATTTCTTTTCTATGATATTTAATTATCTAGTTACTTAATCTATGATATTAAGTATATAATTAATAATAATATTTATTCAATAAAACTAATAAATTTTTTATTTTAACTTTTTTAAAACTATAAAATAAAAATCTAGAATAACATTCATCTACACAATTTTTATATACTTTGTTAAACAATATACTATTATTTACTATTAAATTATGGGGTATGAAAATGAGTACAAGCTTGGTATTGCCAAATCAAACATTTATATTGATTATTACTATTATAGCTTTTATAGCAATTATCGCGATTATTGTGCAATGGAGACGTGTTCGCGAGTCTCAATATACAGTTAGGTTGATGGAACAAGAAATTGAACTTAAAAAAATGAATATGGTAGAGAAAGATTTAGAATCAAAACGTTTGATGGAAAATCCTATACAATTACCAAAGGAACAACAAGAAAATTTATCGAATATTCGGAAAAACACTTCTGATGTGATGGGTGATGTTGGATATTTGCATAGTGAAATTAATGAAAGACTAGCTAGATTAGAAGCTCAAACTGAATATAAAAAGTTACAAAAAATGCTTAAAGAAATAGATGCCAAAGAAAAGAAACTTGGTAAAAAATGAATTGTAATGAGGTGTTTTTATGGATGCTATGGAATTATTAGCTATTCTTATACTTGCTGGAGCAGTAATAATTTTATTATATTATTATATACAGAATAACGCAGTAGCTGCAGATAAAATAAGAACTTATATACCTTCTATTGCCAATAATGGCAATGAATCTGAGCAAATGCCTAGTGGAGGAGTTACTATGGACGAAAATACAACTAATTCTTCTGTTGGGGAAAAAATTAAAGTCAAATTTAAAGATATTGACATGCCTAATTTTAATACTGACAGTTTTTCAAAAAAAATAGATGCATTTTTAGATAGCAAAAGTGATGATTTAATTAAAGATTGGTCATTAGCTACTAAAAATGATATAAGTGATCTTGAAAAAAGATGGGATTCAGTCAAACTAGATATAAATCAATTGGAAAAAAGATTCAATGAATATAGAGATTATACTAATGAAAGAATTGATAAAATTGATGAAAGATTGAAGAAAATTGAAGAAGAATAAATTTTTCTAAACTCTTCATGAATTTCTGAGATCTTTATTTATTTAAGATATTTTCATTACATCATATCTTTCTTAGTTCGCACAATAAACTATAGTTACCTCTTAAATGAGTAACTTAGCTATTTAGTTCCATATTTTTCCAAAGGATTAATAATATTTTATATAGTAAACTTTATATACTAATAAAAACTAATCTTTTAATGAGGCTAATTTTAAATAACCTAATTATTTCTTATAGCAGGGTGGGGTAGTCTGGTGATCCCGCGGGGCTCATAACCCCGAGAGCCCTAGTTCAAATCTAGGCCCTGCTATTTTCCTAACATTTGATACTATTTTCCTAATTTTTTTTAATATTAGCACTAGATTCTTTGTTATTTTTATAAACAATAATTATCTTTATAAAAATTGCTATTTATTATTTTTATAAACAACAAATTTGTATTGTTGTTATTATAATTATTTTCATTATTATTTTTGACAAAAAAGTTTATTTATATCAAAATGAATATTATTATTGATAGTAAGCCAAAGACAGCTACTGGTTTTTAACTAAGGAAACTCCATCCATCACACAGAAACTATAGTGTTGAAAGACACATGCTGAGAAGTATGACTCTGGAGCAGAAACGACACGTCTTTTAATGGATGACCATGATACAGTTACGTTGATTGACATTAGAAGGATCGGTGAAACGGCCAATCTATAGGATGCAAGGACAAAGCTGCTTATGACATCTGGTGAGGCAAGGTAGTTCGCAAAGATGAATGCTGTAAAACAGAAGGTGGGTTACTCTTGGCAAACTATCATAACTATTTATTTTTATTTTATTTCTTTTTTAATTAGTTTCAGATAAAATTTAAGCAATCACAGCCTTTAAAAATAGACAGGCTTGTAAAAATGGAAAAGTTTTCAGAAAATGACATTAAACTAATGCAATTAGTACAGAGGAGGAATCTCTCAAAAGAAAGATAAAAACAATACAACATTGCATTTAGTGAACTATACAAATTATTAGGCAAAACACCAAGTCAGTTACTAGAAGAAGCTAAAGAAGAACAACGACCTTACCTTGGTAAGAATAGTTTTCTAAGAATACTATTATTAAGACAATTTAATTTTTACTATTTTATTTTAAACATAATATTTTGATAATTTTTCATCTGCATTTTCTTTAGTGAAATTCCATTTTATTTTAGATTTATTTTCATTTCTATAATCCT
>NZ_LWMW01000119.1 GCF_001639285.1 Methanobrevibacter cuticularis
ATATTTATTTCGACCAAGCTTTTTCTTATAATTTTCATCAGCTTCTAATCCAAAAACAAAAAATTTATATTGCACATCAGACACATTACTAATAGGAGAGGTTGTTTTTACTACTATCATAGTTAAACATTAGCCTCTCCCACTATATAAACCTTATTATTCTTATTTTAGAAAAAAACACGTGCCTACGGCACAAAACCATCAAAAAGATAGTTTAAAGAACCTAAATTTTTTCTGAAATTTCACAAAAAAATTTCAACTAACAAATTGACAGCCTCAATACTTTACTATTACAAGAGCATGAAAAATAATTAGATTTTATAAAGTTTTGTTATGATATTATGGGTTTAAATTTAATATAAATCTGTTTTAATTATTATTTCATTAAACTTAAATATAGTAAATGATTAAATCTTAAATAAAATTTCAATAAAAATTAATATCATATTATCATCGATTAGTGAAATTAAATTTTTTCTAAAATATAATTCCATTATTTTAATAATAATAATAATAATAATAATCAGTAGTTATAAATGATTTAAAAAAAAGAAGAATTATTTAAAGAAACGATTATTTTCTCCATAATATAAAAAAAAAGATAATTGTTTAGCTATTTGTTTTTTGAATATTTGTAAGCAGCATCCATAAATGATACAAATAGGGGATGGGCATTATTAGGTCTGGATTTGAATTCTGGATGGAATTGGCATCCTACAAACCATGGATGATTTGGTAACTCTACCATTTCAACTAAAAAGTCATCTGGTGAAATACCAGAAATAATTAAACCTTTTTCTTGAAGCTCATCTCTAAACTCATTGTTAAATTCATATCTATGTCTATGACGTTCAACAATATTCTCTTGATTATATGCATCAAAGGTCTTAG
Source organism: Methanobrevibacter cuticularis (assembly GCF_001639285.1). Taxonomy (GTDB): domain Archaea; phylum Methanobacteriota; class Methanobacteria; order Methanobacteriales; family Methanobacteriaceae; genus Methanobaculum; species Methanobaculum cuticulare. The sequence continues at coordinate 892 of NZ_LWMW01000119.1, forward strand.
TATTCTTTAAGAGTTTACAATCGTATGAACCTAAACGCATTGTTCCTCCCATATCTTTGATCTTCTTTTGTTCTTCCATTAAATCAATAACTGGATATATAGTACTCTTGTCAAATTCAGTACTATTAGCAGTTTTCATACCATTTCTCCTTGCAAATTGAATTACCATAGAATGCATTCCAAGACAAATTCCAAAAATAGGCACATTGTTAGCTATAGCATATTCAACAGCATCAAGTTTACCTTCAACGCCTCTTTCACCAAAACCACCAGGAATCAAAATCCCATCTAAACTACCTAACTCCTCAAAGTCAAGTTCATCTACATCAGAATTAATATATTTAAGATCTAACTTAACACCAATATTTCCAGCTGCATGTTTCAATGATTCCCTAATACTAATATAAGAATCTTCCAAAGAGATATATTTTCCTATAATAGCTATTGTTACAACAGGATTATCTTTTTTAAGAGATTTAACAACATTTTCCCATTGATTAAGATTCGCAGATTCTGTATCTACATCTAACTTTATTCTATCAGCTACAAATTTACCAACATTCTCTTTATTTAGAACAAGAGGAACTTCATAAATTGAAGAAGCATCAGAAGCATTTACCACAGCTTTAAAATCCACATCACAAAAATGAGCTATTTTTTTCTTTAAATCTTCATCAATTGGCTCTTGACTTCTACATACAATCATGTCAGGAGAAATACCTGTACTTCTAAGTTCTTTTGTACTATGTTGAGTAGGTTTAGTTTTAAACTCACCTGCAGCATCGAGATAAGGAACAAATGTAACATGAACAAACATGACATTATCATGACCTTCTTCATTTCTTAATTGTCTAAGAGCCTCTAAAAATGGCTGACTCTCAATATCCCCAACAGTACCACCTAGCTCAATCAAAATAACATCATAATCATTATCCTCAGTTATTGTTCTAATCATGGATTTAATTTCATCAGTTATATGAGGAATAATTTGAACACAAGCACCTAAAAAATCCCCACTTCTTTCTTTTTCAATTACAGATTTGTAAACTTTCCCCGTGGTGATATTAGATACACCTGGAAGTTCAACATCTAAAAATCGTTCATAATGACCCAAATCAAGATCACATTCCATTCCATCATAGGTTACAAAAACTTCACCATGTTGATATGGGTTTAATGTTCCAGAATCCCAGTTCAAATAAGGATCAATTTTAATAGCTCCTACTTTCAAATTATAAGAACGTAAAATCCTCCCAATTGATGCTGAAGTGATTCCTTTACCAATTGAACTAACAACCCCACCAGTTATAATAATATATTTTGTCAGAACATCCTCTCCATAACTAAAATACAATAATGTAATTAGATTATTTATTATCAAATTTTGCTGAATTAATATAAACTTTAAATAATTTTATTTAATAAAACCATGCTGTAAACTTCGAACAAACTTATCTAATAAACTCACAACATAAACAAACTTATCTAATAAATTAATTGAAATAAAAAAGCTCTTTAAAAAAATTAACAAAAAATATTTTATTCATTAATGATCATTAGAATAGCTTTAATCCTGCTATCATATTAGATTGATTATATATATAAATTATATTGATTAAATATATTACCTTAAAAAAATTATACATTAAAAAAATAAATGAAAAAGATTTGAATCTAGAAAAAGAAGAACTAAGTTCAAAACTAGTTATTTAAAATTATTTTAGACAATAATATACTTACATTAATGAACTTACTATTAGTTAAAAGTTTTAAATCTATTACTAAAAGTTTCAGCATTATTTAAGACATTTTCTGTTTTTTCTTTTGAATTCTTCTTAACAACAAAATATATAAACATCATAGCAAACATATTTATTCTATGTATGATACCTAGAAATCATCCTAGATACACTTCTCTTATGTTACGTGAGAAGATAAAAAAGGCCCATGATAAAGGATATTTAGCTGATTCTGGAATGATAGCTCATGGGAGAGGAGAAGCTTTTGATTATTTGTTAGGGGAAAGAACCACAGATAATGGGAGAAAAGCTATTGAATCAGCCGTAGCTACATTACTTCTTGCAAAAAATCCTATTATTTCAGTAAATGGTAATAGTACTGCATTAGTTATAAATGAATTCATTGAATTAGCTAAAATTCTTAATGCGAAAATTGAAATTAACCTCTTTTATAGAACCAAAGAAAGAATAGCTATTATGAAAGAATTATATGAAAGCCATGGCTACATAAATGTTTTAGGAACCGATGATAAGAAGTTATTATATATCGATGGAATTGAATCTCCAAGAGCTACTGCTAGTGAAAATGGAATCTATTCCGCTGATGTTGTTTTAGTCTCACTTGAAGATGGTGATAGAGCTGAAATATTGGTTAATAATAATAAAAATGTAATAGCTATTGATTTGAATCCATTATCTAGAACAGCAAAGATGGCAAACATCACTATTGTTGATAATATTGTTAGAGCTATTCCTTTGATGATTGAAATAGCTAAAAAATACAAAAATAAAGATAATAAATATTTAAAAAGTATGATAAATAATTTTTCAAATAAAATAAATCTTGAAGAATCTTTAGAAATTATTAAGAAGACTTGATTGTTAATAGGAGCAGTTTAATGAAAGTAATGGGAGTATCTGGATTACCTGGTTCTGGAAAAAGTTTAATCTCCAAAATAGCTAAAAAAAAAGGAGCTATTATTATTAATATGGGAGATATAATAAGAAAAGAAGCTATTAAAAGAAATAAATCAAGTGGGGAAACAGCTGTTGATTTAAGAAAAGAGCAAGGTCAGTATGTGGTGGCTAAATTAACAATACAAGAAATAAATAGCTATGAAAAAAACGATGAAAAGGTGTTTTTAATTGAGGGAATCCGAAGCCCTTATGAAGTACAGCTATTTAAAGAAAATTTCGCCGAATTTCAATTAATTTCTGTTTTTGCAAGTAATAAACTGAGATTTCAAAGATTAAAGGATCGAAATCGTGCTGATGACTCAGATGATTTCAAAATATTTGAGGAACGAGACAATCGTGAAATTAATTTTGGAATAAATGATGTAATAGCTAATTCAGATTATCAAATAAAGAATGAAAATGATTTAGATAGTTATGAACAAAGAATTAATGAATTTTTTAATAAAAAGAATATATTTAACCAAAGATAATTATTTCCAATCCAATATAGAGAGATGGGCAAAAGTCTAAATTTATAAATCAAAGATTCATTAAAATGATTTAATTAAGAAATAAAAAAAATTTTTCTTAAAAAATATATTTTTGGCCAATCCTCAAATAAAGAAAAAATGTTTGGAAAGAATGCTATATTAATTAATTTCTTTCCAAAAAAATAGATAGCACAAATTAATCTGTTCTTTTTGTTCTTTTTTAGGCTTTTCTGTATACTGTTATTTTGATTTTAGCTATTTTGTTGTGTGCTAGGTTTTTGACTATTGTTTTTAGTATTTTTGATTTTTTGTTGTAGTTGTATTTGGTGTTTTTTGTTGTTTGTATTTTGTAGAGTTTGTGTTTTTTGAGTATGTTTTTGAGTGATTCTGTGAATGTCTTTGAGCCTGTTTTTTCTCCATAATTTTTGATTGAGTAGGTTATGTAGTAGATTTTGTGTTTTTTAGTCTTTTTTGAAGTTGTTTTTTTGCTGTAAACTTTTATTTTTGCTGGTGTTAGTGGTTTGTTAACATTTAAGGTTTTTGTTACACTTGTTGATTCTTTGAATGTATAATTTCCACTTGCGTTAGTTATTGTTGTTTGTTGGGATTTTGCATAAACATTGTAGTTACCTGTTTTAGGTACTTTGTAAACAAATCTTGCTTCGCCGTATTTATCGGTTGTTGCTGAACCTACTTGCTTACCATTAACATAGAAATAAACTTTTTCACCTGATAGTTTTTCTCCAGTATTTTTGTTTGTTAGTGTTGCTACTATTGTGATTTGTCCACTACCTGAAACAATCACTAAATCAATATTTGTTTCATAAGTTAGATCAACAATTATAGTACTGTTGTTAGCTGATTCAGTATTATTATTACCTGTATTATAGACGATATCACCAGTGTTATTGGTTGCATTAGTGTTGTTGATAGTTACATTGTTGTTATTACCTTCATTGGTGATTAATCCATCTTTTGCTGTGTTATTGGTTATAGTAGAATTGTCGACTGTGATTTTGTTATCATCACCTTCACTTTTTAATATTCCGTCATTATTGCCTGATAATTCACTGTTATCTATAGCTATTGTGTTTTCATCACCAGTACTACTAATTGCTCCACCATTTGGTGCAGTGTTGTTAGTTGCTGTTGAATTATCCAAAACAATAATGTTATTATCGCCATTATTGTTGATTGCTCCACCTTTATTTATAGCATTGTTATTGTTGAAATCAGTGTTATTAATTGATAAATTATTATCATCACCGTTGCTGTTGATTGCTCCACCATTTTTAGCGGAATTATTGTTGAATGTAGAGTTGTTAATATTAGTCTCGCGGGATTGTCCATTGATATCTATTGCTCCACCGTTAGAACTAGCAGAATTATTCTCAAACAATGAATTATCTATATTGACTTTACCTTCTTCACCATTAATATCTAATGCTCCACCAGTCTTAGCACTATTATTCACTAAAGTACTACCTTCAATATTGATAGTCTTATTATCACCACTAGCATATAATGCTCCACCTTCTTTAACAGCAGTATTATCACTTATAATACTATCCTTAATAGTAAGCACATTATCATCACCACTAAAACCTATTCCACCACCATTAATACCCGCAGAATTATTAATTACAGTAACATTATCCAAAACAGAATCACTACCATCGCCAACAATATATAAAGCACCATAACTAACACCTACAGTATTGGTTATGAATACTGAATTTTTTAAAGTATTACTAGAACCAACTCCAATCACACGTAAAGCACCATAACTAACACCTGCAGTATTGTTTTCAAAAGTACAATTATCAACCAAATTAATACTATTATCTCCACCTAGAGATGCAGCACCATAACTACTAATTGCAGTGTTGTTTATGAATACTGAATTTTTTAAAGTATTACTAGAACCAACTCCATTCATACGTAAAGCACCATAATCATTTGCAGTGTTGTTTTCAAAAGTACAATTATCAACCAAATTAATACTATTAACTCCATTTAGATATACAGCACCATAACTAACAATTGCAGTGTTGTTTTTGAACACTGAATTTTCGAGAGTATTACTGGAACCCTCTCCAATCATAATTAAAGCAGAATAACTAACACCACTTGCAGCGTTGTTTTCAAAAGTACAATTATCAACCAAATTAATACTATTAACTCCACCTAGAGATGCAGCACCATAACTACTAATTGCAGTGTTGTTTATGAATACTGAATTTTTTAAAGTATTACTAGAACCAACTCCATTCATACGTAAAGCACCATAATCATTTGCAGTGTTGTTTTCAAAAGTACAATTATCAACCAAATTAATACTATTAACTCCATTTAGATATACAGCACCATAACTAACAATTGCTTTGTTGTTTTTGAACACTGAATTTTCGAGAGTATTAGTGGAACCCTCTCCAGTCATATAAATTGCTCCATCATTATTTGCGGTGTTGTTTTCGAATGTGCAGTCGGTTATTGTTAATATGGTGTTATTTTGAGTTGATGTGATTACGCCACCGTTAGATGTGGTGTTTCCGTTTATGAAGGTTATGTTTATCAGTGTTAGGTTGATTCCTGCGTTTATTGTGAATGCTCGTCCACTGTTTTCCATGTCGATTATTGCTCCAACTTTGGTTTTACCAGCTATTGTCATGTTTTTGCTGACTGTGAGAGCTTTATTTCCTGTTCCTGAGTATACACCATCTTCTAAGTACAGAGTACTTCCATTTGTAAAGCTATTGTTGTTGATTGATGCATTTATAGTAGTAGTGTTATTAATAGTAACTTCTGCTGCGTTTGCTGTGCCGATTAAAGAAAAAGCGCCAATAGCGATTATTGCGGAAATTATCAAGAAAGTCGATAATTTCTTAAATTCATTTTTATACATAATTTAAATTCACCTCAATATTTTTTTATTTAATTAATATATACGAACCGTGTTTTTACTTAAATATCTAATATTCAATATAATGCCAGCCATTAGTTAAAAACTAAAAAACGTTTAATAATCATCACCTACTAACTAACATCTCATAAATAATAAATGAAAAAAACTTGTTAGTTACTGAAAGAACAGTTAGTATCCTATTAAACTATTAATTTTTAATTACTGGACAAACATACTTATAGTAATTACCCATATATAAAGATATCACTTCTACACACCCCAATGATAAAACAAGAAGAAATTACAAAGCAGAACTAATTCCATAGACTACCCCCCCCCCCCTAAACATTTAAAGAACTTAAAACCATCCACACAAAAATTAAACACAAAAAATTATATTTTTCACAAAAATAAGCTATCTAATTCCTCATCGAATTTTCCACCCATTCTTTTATTACAAAGAATAATACACCACAATAACAAAATACTATCATTTAAAAATATATACATAAAAAGAAAGCAAATAAAAAAGTATTATACACCAATATGTAAAATATTACACCAACCCAAAAAAAATACTCACCATGATCTAACTACAGAATAATAAGCCACTATTCCGGAAAATATCAAGCCACAATACCTCAAAAAAATAGACATGAAAAAAATAAGAAGGTTGTCAACAATTAGGGAGTTAGATAAATAAATTTTTTTTTGAAAATATCAATGGAATTCTGCATGAATCCATGAAAATAGCTTAAAAAATCATTGAATGTTTTAAATCGACTTTTATTTTGTTTTATAAGAGTTTTTAAGAAATATTTTTCACAAACATTGAAATTTGAGGTATTAATCCATCTTTTAGGAATATGGTGTAAGCATATCGAAGTCTGTGACTACTTTTTTCTCAATGAATTTTACTTAAAAATTCTGATAATCTGCCTAAAATTTATATAAAGCTTTTTAATTTGTTTTCGCTATTTTCGGCTGATTTTCGAGATTATTCTCAATAGAATTTTTTTTACAATAATTTTTGCCCTTGTTTTAACAATTTTCTCAGATACTTTAATAAGAAGAATATCTTTAACCAAAATTAAATACTTTTAAAGAAAATAAAGAAAATTTTAAACAAAAATAATGATTTTTAAGAAGAATTAAATATTTCAAAAAAATGAATGTAAAATGATTAATTAAATATTTCAAAAAAATGAATGTAAAATGATTAATTAAATATTTCAAAAAAATGAATGTAAAATGATTAATTAAATATTTCAAAAAAATGAATGTGAAATGATTTTTTTAATTAAAATTGAATAGTTTTATGATTGCTTTTTTATTATTTATCTATTAAAATAGCTTTTTTTATATTATATACACCATTATCATAGTTCCATTGTTTTTCAGATTCAAGTATTTTGATTTTCTTCTTAAAAATAGGTCCATCAATAGCTAATGTTTCTGCTTCTCCTCCTTCAAAGGCTAAATTTATACCGTGTTTTTCAGATATATGTATTAATTCATTAAGTGCTGATTTATCAATTGTTCGTCCAAGCCAGGAATCATTTAAACCTTCTGCAAAGACACCACCTATGATAATTTCAAAACCTAAATCAATAATTCTATTCATATATTCTTCTTCATTAATATGCCAAAGTGGAGCTATTGATTTCAATCCTATTTCAGAACATAGATTATCAATTCTTGATTTTTGATAGATAGAAAAAAGAGCACCAGTGTATATGGATTCAACACCCAAATTTTTAAGGTTAATGAGTTCATTTTTAAGATCTTCAAGTTCTTCTTCTTTTTTTCCTTTGGTTTTAGCTTTTATAATAGGTATTTCAATAGCTTCAGCTATTAAATCAACCATATGGATATTGGGAACATGAAACATATAAGAAGCATCATTTTCAGATTCCATAGAAAGCAAGTAAGCTATCTCATCTCCATTTTTAATAGCTTCAAAACAAGCCATTATACTATCTTTTCCACCTGAAAAAAGTACTGCCGAAATCATTAAATCAAAACTTGTTCTATATTTTCTCTATAAATCGATTAAAATTAGATAATTATTATATTTAATTTATTATTATATTTAATGAATAAAAACTACTATTAATCACCATTCTCAATTAACTACCATGAAAAATAAATAACTATTAATCACCATTCTCAATTAACTACCATGAAAAATAAATAACTATTAATCACCATTCTCAATTAACTACCATGAAAAATAAATAAATAACTATTACTTACCATTCAATTAAATTAAAAATGATATTATATTAGATAGTTATCTATCTTTAATTCTTTTTATGACCTTTCTAAAGAACAGAATAATCTCATCAAAAAATAGGCCTATTAATGCAATAACAACTCCAAATAGACCAGAAACTAAAATAATGATATTGTTATCTAGCATTGAATTTTTAGTATTTTTTATGGTATCTTGAACTGGACCCTCAACAGAAGAAACAACTATGTTTTCAGAATTTAGATAATTCTTAATTTCCTCAGTATGAGATGCTTTAACATTTAATTGAAGATGAAGAAGTGCATAGTTTGTATTAATACCTCCTGTAAACATTAACCACTCAGATAAAAGAGATATTGCATTATTAGGATCATAATTTTCAGTTATGTTTAGTGTTATTTCTCCAGAAGGATCAACAGTCCAAGATTTAAAGTTAGTGTCGATATCTGGCATTTTTTCCTCAATAATAGCTTTTCGTTCACTACTAAAATTATCTGTTTTCAGAGAAATTCCTTTGTTGGTTACAGATATGACTCCTTCAGTTGCATTAAGTTTTTGGATTAAAGCATTATTATCTGTAGTAGGACTTATTACAATACCAATGAATTCACTATCACCATCTATTATTTCTTGTAAAGATCCTGCCACATAAGGCAACTCACTATAAATTGGAGAGATAAAAAATGCTCCACCTACTATACCTACAATGAATCCAATAACTAAAACTAAAACAGCTCCTTTTTTTTCAATTAATGGTGCTGATAATCCCATTGAGAAAATAAGAATCATTAAAACAATGAATAAAATAATATAAATACTTGCAGTTAGAATATCCATGAAATCCTCTCATACCTAAATTAAATGATTAAAGTCATGATTATAAACATGAAAAATCATTTATATACAACACAAAAACCTATTAAACTATAAACATAATCATGTGAAAATATTATTTATAAAATAGGGAATTATGAAATTATGTCAAATATATATTTATTAACTAATGTTATATTTGTTGTAAGATATTACTATAGTATAAATGTTTGGATGATGAAAGGAATATTTAACTTAGGTTAAATTTAATATCTTCTTCACCATAAATCCACTGAATAATTATTTTGTTATACCCTTTAATTAAATATAAAGACCCTTCTGAATTATTAGCCTTAAAAGGTAATTCAATTATTTTATTTTCATCTCTATCAATGGTAACTTCACTCTCAGCCATTCCACCATCTATATTTTTATGAAAATTTATTCTTGTATCATAAGGAACATCAACTACAATCACCCTTTTAGATCCTGGCCCATTTGAATAAATAGCATCAATTGCAGTAGTTATCTTAGCTATTTCAGATTTTATTAAAAAGGAATTTGTACTGTCCAACGTTAAATCAATGGCTAAATTTTCTAATGGCAATGAAAATGAGATAAAAATCAAAATAGCTATTAATGAAATCAATAAGAACTCTAAAGAAAGTTGTCCTTTTTTATTATTGAATATTTCGACTTCATTAAAATAGCTTAAATTCGATTTAAAACTCTTTTTAAATCTTCTAATACTATTATTTATAATAACAAAACATTTAAAATGTTTTAAAATTATTAAAAATATCAGTAATTTGATATATTTCTTTTCAATTAATTCTTTAAATTTCATATATTCACCAAATATCAATGATCATTAATCGATTATAATTAAAACTCATTAATAGATTATACACTGATTAAAATCCTCAATTTTCTTAATTAAGTTTGTAAATTCATATTCTCTAATTATCTTCTCAATCAACATTGTAAATTCATATTCTCTAATTATCTTCTCAATCAACATTGTAAATTCATATTCCCACATTATCTTCTCAATCAACATTGTAAATTCATATCCCCACATTATCTTCTCAATCAACATTGTAAATTCATATTCTCTAATTAAATATCAAATATAAAAGAAAAGATTATTCAATATATTAAAGAACAAAACAACTATATCTCCAAGAAAAATAGCTGTTATTAAACCAATAGCTATTGATGGACCAAATGGGATTCCAATTTTAATAGGTATACTCTTATCAATTAAATCATTTTTATATAATCTATTTAAAAGTTTTATATCATCTTTATTCAATCCTGCTACTGATTTAGATTTCAATAATTTTAAGTTCTGATTAGAATCATGAATATTGGAGTTAGATTTAAAAACTATCCCCCGAATATCATTATCATCATCTTTATTGATTTGTATCTCATCAAGAATCATTCCTTCTTCCAATTTATCAATAGCTATTTTATTATTTAGTCCTATTTTAGCTATTTTTCTAAAATTAGAACTAATAATTTTAAATATGAATGAAAATAGAAATCCAATGGATATGGTAATAATTAATACAAAAAGAATATCAATTAAGATGTTAAAAATAGTATAAATTAGATTATATTCATTAAAATTATAATGAAAATTATAATCATTGATAAAATTAAAGTTATTATTTTTATTAATATTATTAATCTTACTAAGATGTTTTATAGTAATGATTATTATAGAAAATAAGAATGAAAAAAGTATGTTTTGTTTTGAAAGAAATAATGTTCGTTTTAAATTAATTATAAGCTGTTTTAAGATAATTAAATAGCTATTATTCCCTTTAATTTCACCATGATCTATAAAGTTTTTTTTGATTTTATTAAGTTTCATACTGAAAAGTTGTTTACTGAAAAGTTTCATGTCTAAATCATGATTCTTTATTGAATTATAAATAATAATTCCTATTAAAAATGGAAAAGAGATCATGATACTGTTAAAAATCACAGAAAATGGAAAAGGATAAATAGCTATTGCTGGAAAATTCACACTGAATAGTTTCCATTTAAATAAAATAGGATTGATAGGTAAAGCAAAGGCAATGCCTGTAATTAATTTAACATCTCCACCTCCCCATAATCGAAGTTTCCATAGAAAATAGCTAGTAACAAATATTATTACTCCTAATAGAAGTGAATTTACAGTGTAGCTAATATCTCCGTATATCCAAGAGAATATGATATTAATAGTTATACCAAATGCAATCAATGAATATGTTAACTTATTAGGAATTATTCCTTCTTTTAAATCAAATAAGGCAGCTATTATTGTTAAAATTATTGTAATAGCTATACTAAAAAATATTATCATGAACATCCTATCACTCAATTAATAAATTATTGATAATAATATATTTAGAACAAGTAATATTTAAACTTAATATGTTTTTAATAATTAGTATTACTATCAATCAGTACTATGATAATGATAAGAAAAAATTGGAATAAAATGAAAAAATAGATTGAAAGTTATAAAATAAAGTAAAAAAGATTGAATTCAATGCAATCTAACCATAATTTAGTTAATCATAATTTAGTTAATCATAATTTAGTTAAAAAGGACGATGAAAGATAAAATAGATAAACAAAAGATAAACCTATGTAGAATTTAATTTTAACTTATATTATCTTATTTAATTCTCTTAAATCAAAATTTGTTGGAAAACCTTTATCATCCCAATGTTGTTTACACCCAACATAGTCTAAAATCACACATTGTGCAGGAATTCCATTAGAACTAAGTTTCCACCCACCTTCAATCAAATTATTAATACAAGCTACCCCTACAACAGATAATTCCTTTTTATCCATTTCAGAAAGGTTAGACAGCATAGATGAGGTATGGGATGTTATATACACATCAAAATATTTTGAATTAATTTTATCTTTCCCTTTAATAGCTACTTTGCCAATATTACAATCTTTATTACATATTATACATTTCACACCCAAATTGTCTTTAATAGCTTTACACCTAGAATTTTGAATAGAATTATTGCTATAGGATTTCCCTAAAATTTGCATACATTGTGGTAGAATAATTATAATTCTATTTCTATTCTTAAATTCATCTCTAAAGACACGATTCATTATTTCTGCACCAAACATATTAACATGGTATTCTACTTCCCTTCTTCCACAAAATATAATGTCTTCCTGGTTTAGATGGTTTTGAAGTTTTGTGCTTCTAAAATGAGATACATTTGAAGTGTATTGATGAAGTTCTTCTTTAGCTATTTTTTCAAACCATTTCGAGAAAGATAAAATTTTTTTAAGATAAACATCCACTTCTTCAACAGTTTTCTTTGATAGAAACTCTACCCAAAAGGTTAAGTGTTTTACTGATTCCTCATAATCCCCTGTGGCCTCTAAATATTTTAATAACAAGTTCAAATGTTTTACATTGAAATTATTCTCATCTAAATCCACAACAGAATCTAAACCAATATCCACCCCATCTAAATCCACAACAGAATCTGAATCCATAACAACCCCATCTGAATCCATGACAGAATCTAAATCCATGACAGAATCTAAATCCATGACAGAATCTAAATCCATGACAGAATCTAAACCAATATCATTAGATTTGCCAATATCTAAAATTTCATTATTGAATAAATATTTAGTAGCCAACAATCCTCTTATCTCATCAATTTCTTCTTTTAAAAAATAAGTTTCTTTTTCTTCTAAATCATTAAGTTCTTTCCTATTTCTTAAAGTTGATAATTTAGATAATATTTTTTGATGAAAAGGATCTAAAGTTAGAGCTATGCTAAAATAGCTATTCCATAGTGTTCCAAGTAATAGTAGTTCAAAAACCTGTTCTTCACGAGACTGAGCACTATTTATAGAAATATTATTATATAAATGATGAGATTCATGATTCGAATTTTCAGACGAAAATTTCTGAAAATCAGATATTATATGCCCAATAGCTATTTTTGACTCTTTTAAAACTCTTAAAGTAAATTTTTTGATTTTTAAATAATAATAGTCCTCAGAAATATCTAGATCTGAATTTGAATCAATAGAATCTAAATTATAAAGAATATTTTTATAAACCGAATCCTTTTTCATATATTATTCCATTCCTTTTTTCTCTTTATAATCAACATTACTACTCCATTCCTTTTTTCTCTTTATAATCAACATTACTACTCCATTCCTTCTTTCTATTTATAATCAACATTACTACTCCATTCCTTTTTTTCTCTTTATAATCAACATTACTACTCCATTCCTTCTTTCTATTTATAATCAACATTACTACTCCATTCCTTCTTTCTATTTATAATCAACATTACTACTCCATTCCTTTTTTCTCTTTATAATCAATATTACGATTATTTATATTACAATGAGTTTTAGAAATGTCATCTTTACTGGAATTTGATATTTTCAGATGAATATTTTTATCTATAGATACTGCACTTAAAATAAAGTTGAAATGATATTCTATATCATTAAAAACCTTTTCGATTTCTTTTTCATTAAGATTTGTAGGATATTTAAGCACCATAGTTTCAAAGATCTTAAACATAGCATAATTATAATAATTTTCTGCTAATTTCTTAGGATCACTCTTTCTAATTATCTTTTTATCCATCAAACTCTGAAAAAACATAGTCCAGAATAGAATAGGGCCATTAATAAGTTCTTTTAGAAAGAAATCACTGATTTTCTGGTTGTGATAAAGTTCAATAAAAATCAATCTTAAAATTTTTATCATAACTGGATTACTAAATTGATATTTAACTTGTTCTGAGCCAAAATTATACAGAACTCTGGGACTTTTAGTTAAAAGTTGTTCCATATGTTCTTGAGAAATTGAAGTTTCATTCATTTTTCTCATGAAATAATCAAAGATACTATCTAAAATGGATTCTTTTTTAAGATAGTGGTTATAGATAGAACTTTCTTTTATCCCTACTTTTTTAGCTATTTCCCTTATAGACACTTCATTGTATCCTTTATCTGAAAACAAATCAAGAGCCTCATTGAATATTTTCTCTTTTGTTGAAATTTTATTCATAAAATCACACTAAGTAACGATTGTTAGTATCAATATATTGGACTTACTATATAAAGCTAACAGATGTTAGTTAAAAAAATAATAAAATGGGAGTGTCTCATAATTAAGTTTTGTATGAACAAATTTGTAAAAATCAGTGCGATTTTTTTTTGTTTAATTTATTTGAATAATTTATTCAAAGCTTGTAGATTTGTTTAGTGAAAAAGTAATTATGAAACACTCTCATAATATTATTAATATTATAATTAATCAATAAAGAATAAAAAAAACTTTAATTAGTTAATAAATTACAGATATGAATAAAAAAAAATAAATAAATAGGGGAGAAAATAAATAAGTCCTCCTAAAAAATGTTTAATCTTGTTTTCTTCTAATGCTTATTCCAAACACACTTATCAACACTAATATGATAGCTATTATCGGTATTCCTGTATTTTTCATAGTAGCTATAGCTACTGGATTATCACTTGTCTTATTAGTATTATTAGTATCATTGTTGTTGTTTTGGGTTTCAAATTCAACTGAAACTGGATTAACATCGTAGTTTGCATTATCAGATGCGACTGTAATCACATGGCGACCATCACTGAGTTTATTAGTTGGTATATGAATTTTTCCAATACCAAGAATATCAGTAACGATATTTCCGATATGTTTACCATCCAACTCAACACTAACTTCATAGTCTGGTATTGGATTGCCATCTTCATCAGTTACTGTGACAATCACATCAGCAGAACCATCAGAATTTTTAACTACATCCATATTAACAATAGCTTGACCTTTTACCACACTAAAAGTTGTAGTATTGGTATAGCTAGAGTAGTTATCGTTTCCTGCATAGTCAACCATAATATTAACATTTCCTGTGTGTGTTGGTTTATAAGTAAGACTCCATCGACCATTAGAATCAGTGATCAAAGAATAAACTTTACCATCAACAGTGACAGTGATTGGGGCGTTAGCTACTGGATTGCCATTTTCATCAACAAGCATTCCATCGATTGTTATGGTTTTACCAACCTTAACATCCTTTGGAATATTTATAGTTGAATTAACAGCTAAGTTAATAACATTAAAGCTAGTAGAATTACTAAAGCTTATGTAATTTTCGTTACCAGCAAAGCTGACAACAATCTCTAAATCAGTTCCAGTACGATTGGTAGTGTAATTTAACTCCCAATAACCAGAAACATCAACAATTACATCAGTAAAGAGATTACCATCAACAGTAACATTAACAAAACCAATACCTGTATAATTAGCTAACTGACCACTAACAGTGACATTCTCACCAATCTGAGCAGGATTAGGATTAACAATAATACTTGAATTAGTACTATTCTTATTTACTATGAAAATAGTAGAATTACTAAAAACATCATAATTACCATCACCAGCAAAACTAACAATAACCTCTAAACCAGTGCCAGTACGATTAGTAGTATAATTTAACTCCCAATAACCAGAAACATCAACAATTACATC
>NZ_LWMW01000120.1 GCF_001639285.1 Methanobrevibacter cuticularis
TTTATTTATTAATTAATAAGATATGGTTAGTAGTTGATTGTTAAGTGTTCTTAGTTTTTAATAGCTGGATGGTATGTTGAGATATTATATTTTAATGATGAGGTGAAAGATATTATGAATAAGTTTAAAAAGACGTCTTTTGTGATGGTCTTATTGTTGCTTTTTGCTTTGTTGGTAATGGTTGGTTTATCAACTAGTTTTGCAGCAGATCGTAATATTACTAATACGACTGATGGTGGTATTAGTGGTGCTGTTAATAGCTCTCTAGCTAACGATAAGATAATATTGTCTGATGGTATTTATTCAGGCAACAACAACAAAGACATAATAATAAATAAGAATTTAACCATTACAGGAACTAATAAAGCCAACACAGTAATTGATCTAAGTGGTGGTAGTAAATTATTCACAATTAATTCAAATGTGAAACTAACACTACAGAATCTAACAATAAAAAACGCAGCGATTGGCAATAATAGCTATTTAATAAATAATAATGGTTATCTAACAATAGAAAACTGTGTAATCACAGATAATAGTTTATCGTTTAATATTCGTGAGAACACAACTTATACAAGTAATGATGTGTTGGAGAATGATAGTTATGAGTCTGGTTACCTTGTTGGTAACAATGGACAAATGAACATCATTGATACAGCATTCATTAACAATAACATGAATATAAACTACCAAGAATATCAGAATGTTCCTTATACTAATACTACTACTTTGTATTTTAATAATACAATTTATAACAGTAGTGTTGTTGGTTCTGGTTTTATTGTTAATAAAGGTAGGCTTAATATCACAAAATCAGAATTCACAAACAACACAATAAAAACAACAATAAACCGCGAATACAACTGGAACAATAATAACCCTATAACTGTTAATCTTCGAAACCCCAATAATACAACTGTTATTGGTGACCAAAGTACTAGTTATATTTATTCAATGATTGTTAATAATGGTGGTTTAATTATCACACAATCCAACTTCCAAAACAACACCAACAACTACAATGAGACAAGAAACTACAACAAAAACACAACCATAACTATAAATGGAGGCAGTGGCAAAAAAATCACAAATACTAGTATTTATAATCTCTTATATTCTAATAGCAATCTAGAACTAAGTAATTCTAATTTCACTAATAACAACTACAACATAACACATGAAAGCAACAATCCTAACTATAATACTCCATCTGCTACTGGTGGAACAATTTATATAACTACTCTTGCTAACGGCACTACAAATACTACTGTGAATAATTCTAACTTTACAAATAACATTGCACCTAGTGGAGGATCAATTTATATAACTACTCTTGCTAACGGCACTGCAAATCTTACTGTGAGTAATTCTAGTTTTGTAAACAACATCGGAAATAATGGTGGAGGAATTACTGTAACTACTGGTACTAATGGTACTGTTAGTGTTGATATTCTTAGTTCTACTTTTGTAAATAACACCGCAACTAATAGTGGTGGAGGAGTTCATGTAACTAGTGGTACTAATGGTACTGTTAGTGTTGATATTCTTAATTCCACTTTTGAAAACAACACCTCAAATAATAATGGCGGAGGCGTTTATGTAGTTAGTAATACTAATGCTAATGTTAATGATAGTATTGTTAATTCCACTTTTATAAACAACAACGCACCTTATGGTGGAGGAGTTCTTGTAACTAGCGGTGGTACTAATGGTACTGTTAGTGTTGATATTCTTAGTTCTACTTTTGTAAATAACACCGCAACTACTAATGGTGGAGGAATTCGTGTAGTTAGTGGTACTAATGGTACTGTTAGTGTTGATATTCTTAGTTCTACTTTTGTAAATAACACCGCAACTACTAATGGTGGAGGAATTTATGTAACTAGTGGTACTAATGGTACTGTTAGTGTTGATATTCTTAGTTCTACTTTTGTAAATAACACCGCAACTACTAATGGTGGAGGAATTTATGTAACTAGTGGTACTAATGGTACTGTTAGTGTTGTTGTAAATTATAATGCGTTTTTAAATCAGTCCACTGGTACTATTTATAAGAGTGGTGCTTCTTCTGCTGTTGTTGATGCTGATTATAATTATTGGGGTTTTAATGGTCTTCCAAGTTTGAATAATGTTGTTGTGAATAATTATTATGTGCTCGGTATTACTAATATGAGTGATCTTGGTGCTGATTATACTGTTGGTGAGTTATTAAGTTTTAATTATACTGTGTATTTGAATGGTACTAGTGATAGTACTAATGCTGGTAATTTACCAAGTCTTAACAGTATTTTCTATAATGATCTTTTATATGGTTATTTCAGTTTGAATGCTTCTGGTATTATAGAGGTTCCTGTCCAGACTGTTGCTGGTGATGTTTTTAATTTCACTAATGCTAATGGTACTGTTATTGGAAATTTCATGTTAACTGGTACTATTTCTCCAGATAGTGTTTCTAATATCACTGTTCCAGAGATTATTATTGTGAATAATACAAGTGTTGATTTGATTATTAGTATTCCTACTAATGTTGGTGGTTTAGCCGGTCAAACCTTTAATGTTACTATTAATGGTCAATCACAAATTGTTACTTTTGTTAACGGTACAGGTACTTTTGTGGGTTATCAGTATGGTAATTTAGGGCTTAATAGTTTAAATATCACTTTAAGTGATAATCCTAACTACAATAACAGCTCTGCTATTAACAACGTTTTCTTCAAAGAAGAAACAAACATTAATGCTAGTGTGAATGACACTGTTTATGGTGAAAACGCAACTATTGTGATTAATGCAACTACTAATGGTCAAACTCTACTTGATGGAACTTACAGAGTAATTATTGATGGTGTTGAGTATAATGTAACTTTTACTAATGGTATAGGACAGGTTATTTTATCTGGTCTTAATGCAGGTGAATATAATTACACTATACTCTTTAATAGCACTGATAAATACATCGAATCAGAAACTAACATCACAATAAATGTTATTAAAGCGGACATCAATATTGGTGTTAACTTACCATCAAATGCTACTTATGGTGGAAACAGTACTATATCTGGTAATTTAACCACTAATGGTAGCTTATTAGATGGTACTTACAACATCACAGTAACTATAAATGGTGTAGATTACAATGTAACTGTTATTGATGGTGTTTGGAGTTTAACAATACCTAATACAAATGTAGGAATAGCTAATGTAGACATATTTTTCTCTGGAAACAATAACTACAACAATGCAACAATAACTACTAACTATACTGTTAATCCAAAGAATCTTGGAACTAAAATCACAATAACCTCAACAAGAAACGGTAATAAAATTACCTACAAAATCACACTCAAAGACAACCAAGGAAACATAATAGCTAACCAAACCCTTATTTTAGCTATTGCAGGTAAAACTGTGAGTCTTAGGACAAATAGTCAAGGGATTGCACAGTACACATACACAGCAACTAAAGCAGGAAAATACTACGCAAACGCAGCATACAACGGACTAAACACTGAAAACATCATCTATGGTTCTTCCAGTGCAAAATCCAACAGTATATCAATCACAAAAACAAGTATAAAAATCTACCTCATCAAAGTAAGTGCTAAAACTGTAAAATATCATGGAAAAAGATACAGAGTTTATTATAAAACTTATTATCTTAAAAATTATGGTATTTTAACAGGTTCTAAACTATTCAAGAAATCTTTTAAAGGTTTCACTCTAAGCAAAATCAGTAAAACAAGTAATATAAAAACAAACTACAACAAAACCAAAAAAATCCTAAAAACTACCGTCAAAAACCTCGCACATGCAAAAATAGCCAAAATCAAAATAAAATTCTACAAAAGAATCACATAAAAACTTTTAATAAAAAAATCTAAAGTTAAAAATATATGTATTATAAAAATCTAAAAGTTTTTTAAAAAGAGAGAATATAACTTAATTTTTTCCATTCTCTCATATTATTTATTTTAATTATTATTCTAACAGTTCTATATAACTATAAATAATAAAAGGAGATGTTCATAAAAATGAAAGATAAAGTTTATGGAATTTTCAAACTAAAAAGAGACGAAAACAACAAAATCATTAAAGAATCATTATACATCCACAGTGTCGACTTCAACACTATTGAAAATATTTTTAGTATTGAGAAAAATGGATTCAACAATGAAAACCATCTAATTAGGGAACTAACAAAAGAAGAAATAGAAGAACATAAAATAAAAGTAAAAAATTAGTATTTTATATACAAAATATACAAGAATTTTCTAAAAATATAAAAAAATATTAAAATCATGGAGGATTTGGTGATTATGAGAAAATTACTTATAAAAATGGGGGATATGGAAAAAATAATCTTTGGAGATACCTTGTAACAATTATACTATCTAGCTACACAATCATAAAATTAAAAATAAAAAAGAGAAAGTTTTGGAAAGAAATTTACAAAATTTATAGACAGATTTCCAAACAAGATTTCCAAATGGCATTCTTGAAGTCAATTTTCTAAATCAAAAAAGAAAAACTCATGACTTTTGACCATGACTCTTTTTTATTTTTTATTTTATTTTTATCAAAATTATTTTCATGATTGGAGAATTCCTAATCTTAATATCCTAGTTATTACAATATTTTATATTAATGATCACATTCTTGAGTCATTATATATAGAATAATATAATTTCACTGGAGATGATGTTTTGTATTTAGGAAAACATATGCCTGTTTGGTTAGATACAGCTAATGGAACTAACTTTCCTCACCTTGAG
Source organism: Methanobrevibacter cuticularis (assembly GCF_001639285.1). GTDB lineage: Archaea > Methanobacteriota > Methanobacteria > Methanobacteriales > Methanobacteriaceae > Methanobaculum > Methanobaculum cuticulare. The sequence continues at coordinate 4,770 of NZ_LWMW01000120.1, forward strand.
GATGAAGTTGAAGTAGATGTTGTTATTGTAGGTGGTGGAATAGCTGGGCTTTCAGCAGCCACATCATTAAAAATGGAAGGATTAAGTATTGCAATATTGGAATCTAAAAGAATTTCTAATTATATCACTGGAGCTACAACAGCTAAAATAGCTGTTACATCTAATTTAATCTATAATTACATTTTTACTAATTTTGGTAAAGAATTCGCCTTAAAATTTAAAGAAGCATATTTTTCAGCTTTCAATAAGATACCTAAAATTATTGATAAATTAAATATTGATTGTGATTATAGAAGAGTACCATTATATATTTTCTCCAGTGATGAAGATAGCTTTGATAATCTTAAATCAGAACTTGATGTTTTAAAAGAATTAGATATTGATGCTAAAATAATACATGATCTTTCTTATCCTTTTGAGAATATTAATAATGGACTTCTTTATGAAGATCAAGCCGAATTTCACCCTAAAAAATATTTAAATGGCCTTGCTGATTTCATTAATGGAGATGGTTCCTATATATTTGAAAAAACTAAGGTTTTAGCTATTGAGGAAAATGAGAATATTTTAGCTATTGGGGAAAAGGGTATTTTTAAGACTAATGAGAATGAAAGGAATAAAAATCTTAATAATGACTTTAAAAAAAATAATGATAATAAAATGAAAACAATTGTAACTGAGAGAGGTAATTTAAAAGCTAAAAATGTTCTAATAGCTACTAATTCTCCAATATATGATCCAGATAATTTATATAAATTTTTGAGTCAAAATAAATCTTATCTTTTAGGTGTATATACAAAAAGTAAATTTCCACAAGGAATGTTCGTTGATCACAGTCCTTTTCATTCTTATAGATCTACTTCAACTGAAAAAGGAGAATTAGTAATAATAGGTGGGGAACATCATCTGCTGGAGATTCTGAAGATACATGGGATTATTTTAACAACATTAGAGACTTCACAGAAGAACCTTTGGATGTAGAATCGTTTGAATACTTTTGGACGGGAGGGGATAATATAAGCCAAGATTTGGTTCCAGTAATAGGAGAAACATCTCAAAAAGGAGTTTATATAGCCACTGGATTTAGTAGTTGGGGAATGACAACTGGAACCATTATCACAGATTTAATTTTAAAAAGAGAAAATAGCTATTCTGACATATTCAGCCCTTTGAGATTCAAAAATAAAATAAGTCAGACTGAAAAGGATAAAATAGCTAAATTTTCAGGAGAATCTCCAATACATTGGAAATCATTAAAAGATAATTTATTTGAATTAAAAAATGATGAAGCAAAAGTTGTTGAATTTGAAGATAAAACAATAGCTATTTATAAAGACAGCGATTCAAATTTATTTGCTTTAAATGGAAAATGTACTCATAGGACTTGTAATCTCCGATGGAACACTGCTGAGAAAAAATGGGAATGCCCATGCCATGGAGCTATTTTTAATCACAAAGGAGAGGTTGTATATGGTCCAGCTATTAAAAACTTAGAGAGATTACTGTAAAAATATAACTATAGTCGAAAACCGATTTTTTGGCAATATTAATAAATTCTAAATAGCTTATTTTATTCTTTATATTGAAAATAAAGATACATTAGCTAAATAAAAAATATAATCATTGCCAAAAATTTCGTGCTTGACTATATTGTATTGAAATATTTTTTGTGGTTATTACATTTTGTAATTTTTATATTTTTGTGGTTCTTATTTTTTGTAATTTTTATAGTTTTCTAGTTCTTATGTTTATGTAGTTCTCATTTTTTCTAATTCTTTCTTTTCTATAATTTTTTTAGCTATTAGTTATCAAAATTCATTACAATCTCAAAGCAATATTATCTGCTTCACCCAAGAGATCTTTATTTTCAAGTAAGTCTTCTTTGAAATGTAAATTTGCAGCTATTAGCGTGTTAACAACATCAAATTCTAAAAATTCGTATAAGAATTTCTTTTGGTGTTTTATATAATTAGTATATGTTTTTGGATCTGGATTTGCTTGGGTATAAATCAAGATCAATTTTTTATTTTTCAAATTTTTAGTTTTACTATTGAATATACTATAAAATCTATCTGTAAACAACTTTGTTTGTGCTGAAACTTCTCCATAATAAATTGGGGATCCAATTATAACAACATCAGAATCTTCTAATTCTTTGATAAGATCTTTCATAGAATCATCTAAATCACAGCCCTCATTTTCAGCACAATAACCACAAGCTTGACAAGGATTGATATTTAATTCATTTAAATAATAAATACTAGATTCGTATGTATCATCATCAACTTTTTTAAGTATCCTTTTAATTAAAGTATTAGTACTTCCATCTTTTCTAGGGCTTCCTGAAAATCCAACTATCTTCATAAATATCACTCAGTTCAATTAATACTAAATAAATACATAGAAATTATCTCAAATTTTTTTTTAAAAATCTTTCTTAATTAATTATATTTACTTATATGATATCGTATATTAATTTATTCCATTTTTTAGTAATATGATTTTTAGTAATAATTGAATTGAAACAATGTGAAATTGTTAACTATTTCTTCATAAAGCTATTTGATTACTAATTTAACTTCTACTTCTACTACTTGTTCATGTAGTGTCTTCTTTTTTACTAATTCTTTTAATTGTAAGGATAATGATTTCAATTACATCTCTTAATGCTTGTATTAATAAGAATCTTAATTTTTTCTTTTTGTGTCTGATATGCAGAATTCAAAAATTTTTTTAAAAAATTGATAAATATAATAAATGATGAAGAAGATAATAAAAATTGATATTAACATTTTTAATAACTATTTTATTAATAGCTATTTAAGAAATTTAATATTTTTAATAGCTATTTAAGAAATTTAATATTTTTAATAGCTATTTAAGAAATTTAATATTTTTAATAGCTATTTAAGAAATTTAATATTTTTAATAGCTATTTAAGAAATTTAATATAAAATCAGCTTTTCAAACTTATTCAATGTTTTATGGAGTTTTTGATATGGTTTCAGACAAAGATGTTTTTCAAGGGCTTAGTTTAGAAGATAAAAAAAAATATAGAAAAGACACTATTAATAGATATGGTAGAAGATCATTCAAGAAAGCTAATAAAAAAATTAATAAATTGAGTAAAGCAGAATGGGATAATTATCAGTCTAATTTAAACACTTTAATCGAAAAAATAGCTCAATCTATGGAAACAAATAGCTATACTTCTAAAAAAGTTCAAAAACTAATAGCTAAACACTTTAAATTAGTTGGAACTCTAAATCCAACAACTCTTAATTCTTATATTGAGCTTGCTAATCTTTACTCAGAACATGAAGATTTCATAGCTTTTTTTAACAATTATAATGAAGGATTAGCTGAATTTTTAACTAATGCAATGATTTTTTATGCTGAATCTGAAATTGAGGACTGATATAATTTTTAAATTCTTTAAAAACAATAAATAATCTTTTGATTCTATTAAAACTTAAACATCAAATTATATATATCAAATGGTATTAATAATAACTCATGTTGGAAAAAGAGATTAGAATAGAAGATAGGGATACCTTTCAAAAAATATTTGCTAAATATGGGGCGTTTGCTCTAGATAAAGAAGAAAATTTAGCTCAAATCATTGGTGAAGAAGAAGGAAACTTACATATTGATAAAGGAACAATTTCTTTTGGTGAAGATTTAGAATTTCCAATTCAAATTCTTGGAACTTTATCCACTGAAACTCAGAAATGGCATTGGGCATGGGATAATGAAGAGGTTGGTTTTCCTGAAGAATTAATTGAAGAATCTAAAAAAGTAAAAGAAATTGGTGAGAAATATAACATAGCTCAGTTCACAACTGATATGTTTGATGCTGATTTATTTGAAGCTCATGTAATAGCTATGGCTGTTACAGGACTTTTAGATGATAGTGCTTATTATGTAGTTGATTTTGATGGAATAACTTTCTTTGTATCAATCAAATCTGATGAAATTCCTAAAGATGAAACTATTGAGAGATTTTTAAGTATCTATGATAGATTTCAAAAAGAATTTGATGTTAAAGCACGACTAGCTTTTGAAGGTTATACAAAGCTTCGAGGGTATGAATATAAAGAAAGAGAAGAATTTTCAGTTGCTAAAATGGGAGAATCTAGGGTTATAGTTGGATTCACAGAACGAGGAAATGTAACTCATATTCAAACTCTATTAGAAGATTAATTATACAACATAATAATCTTAATTTTATTATTAGTATAATATTATTTTAATTATTTAGTATTTGATTATATTATTATATTATTTTACTATTAGTATTATTATTAATATTATTTTGATTAATTTAGGTTTTGATTATATTAATTTTATTATTAGCATTATTTTAATAGAATTTCAATTATATTTTAATAGAATTTTAATTATCTATGATTTAGTTATGTGATATATTGATAATATCATTTGCAATATTATTATAATTAAATTCTTCTGGTGATTTTCATGAATGAACTGTTGACTAATGAAATTAATGAAGAAATAGCTATTTTAATAAATTCTGGGTTTTATAGTGAAGCAGAAATCTTAGAAATTATAGAGGAACAATTTATTGATGAAGATATTTCATTAAATGTCATAACTGATATCATTTCAAAAAAATTCAATGAAAAATTGGATATAGAAAAAACTTGGAAAGAAATTACAGATTTTGATAAATTAAAACTTTGTTTTGATGAATTAAGTCAAAACAAGATAATAGCTATTCATAATGCAGGGTATGATATTGATGAAGGCATTCAAGATGCTTTTGAAATTTATCATCATATTAAAACACAAAAATTAGACCCAGTGGGCTTTTGTTTTTATCATTTTCAAGATATTGAAAGAGCAATAGAATCTAAATCACTTTCTTTAGCCTTTGGAGACTTTGAAGGTAGTCCAAAAAAATCAGAAGAGATTGGAAATAGTATAACTGATATCTCTAGAAAACATGGTTTTATTGTTAATTGGAATCATGATATCAACACAAGAATCGAAATCAATCCTTTTTATTGGGAAAAACGATCTGATTCTCAAGAATATGAAATGGAAGGAGCTTATAACTCATATTTAAAAAACAATATATAATTAAATTGTTAAATTGTGAATTAAAAAATATTAGTACATGATTAGATTGTTAAATTGTGAATTAAAAAATATTAGTACATGATTAGATTGTTAAATTGTGAATTAAAAAATATTAGTATTTGATTGGATTGATAATTTGTGAATTAAAAAATATTAGTATTTGATTGGATTGATAATTTGTGAATTAAAAAATATTAGTACATGATTGGATTGTTAAATTATGAATCAAAAAACATTAAACTTAATGGAAGAAGCTATTTCTACTGCAGGCAAATTGACGTGGTTAGAAATAGCTGAAACTTCAATTCAATTTGAATTTGAGGATGTTCAATTATACAAACCAACTTTGAATGACAAAGATATTCATTCTACTCAAATAGCTATTCGTCTAGGGGATAATGCTTTTTTTTCAATATTTTCCAATGATAACTTTGATAATAATGATATTTGGCATATTTTAAGCAAAAACTTTCCTTATAAAATAAATAAAAATGAATTCAGATTTCAAGATTTTGGTTTTTTAGAAAAAATAGCTAATGACTACAAATATGAGAAAAATTTATTAGGAAACTCCGTGAATGATATCAATAATGCTAAAATTGATTTTGTGATTTGTTTCGTCATAGAAAAAATGGCTATTACTGCTGGAGCTAATCAATTGCACTTTTTCGATGAATTTGAAGTACTGAATCAAGAAAGCATTAAAAAACTTTCTAACCAATGGTGGATTTATTGGATGGATTATTGGAAAAAGAAGGGCACCTCTCATGAATATAATCATGATCCTGCTTGTGAAGCTATTCGCTTTAAATAAAATATAATAGTAATTATCAGTAATTTACTAAAACATAACAAAATATTTAATTAGTTAATAACAAATATTATATTCAAACTTATAAATTATTAGATTTATAAATAATTTATTAGTACTTATTTATTAGTTTCTAGTCATTATTTATTAGTTATTTTTTTATTTTTTGGAAATTTTTAAGATGAAATTTAAAATATTGAATAATAATTCAGAAGATTTATCTATTGAAGATATCACTGAATATCTAAATGATTTAAAGAGTGTTGATTCGTTTTTTATCTTAGAAAAAGGCGATTGTAGCTATATTCAATGTATAAATTATAAAGGGTTTATTATAATTGAAGAAAGAGTTTACAAAGAAGATAGTTTTAGACATTATATATTAGGTCATAAAAATCATTATCATAATAATACTAATAATATTACTAATCTTAATAGCATTAATAATAGTAATAATAACACTAATAATACTGATACTATTAATAACATTGAAAATTATAATTTCGAAAATAATCTCATAAATCATAAAAATAATGAATTATTTATTGATGATGAGAATTTTAAAGTATTCATTACAGAAATATTTTCAATAAGAGAAACTATTGATCTATTTATTGATTATTATTGCGATATTTCTTTGACTAATATAAAAAGAAGAGACATAACCTCAGAATTTTCAAAAGTAGAAAGAGGATTTGTTTTTATTCAATGGTTACCTTCAGCAGTGGCCACTTTTAAAGAAAGTTTAGAAGAGTTTATAATAGCTATTGAGCCATTTGTAGTTGATGAACTTAAAAAAGATTGTATTGGTAAAAAAATAGCTATTTTTAACAAAGATAATGGAAATGAAGATTTAACTACTTATTGTTCAGCATTTAAAGTCATGGATATTCATTGGGCCGCTGAATCAATTATAGAAATAGCTGAAAAATATGAGTTTTTAGAAGATATTAATCTATACAAAAAATCATCTATTGAGAATAAAAAATTCTCTAAGTTGAATATTGAAGATTTTAAAAAATAAAATTATTTTTCTATTAAACATTTTAAAGGATAAAAATTAATATCATGGAATTTGAAAAATTAAAAAGATATATAGTTGAATAAGCTATTTAAGAGGGATATATAGTATGATAAGGCGTTTAAGAAGGATATATGCTTGAATAAGCTATTTAAGAAGGATAGGGCCACTGACTCACTAAAATTAAATATAATGGGCATGATTGGGTAAATATCGCTATTAAGTTATTTCTATTAAGCTATTTCTATTAAGCTATTTCTAGTATCTCTAATAACTTTTGAAGATATTTATATCGTTCATATTTCCATTCTTCATTGGATCCTAAGAATGCATCTAAAACATTAGAATTCATCTGACGTAAGATAGACAGATGAATAATATTTTTAATATCAGCATCAATTTTTCCTTGTAGAATTAGTTGCCCAAAACCAGTAGCTATGATGGTTGTATCAAGCATGATCAAATCTTGATCAAAATCTAAATCCTGAATAATTTTAATAATAGAGCTATTTTTAATTATGTCATCATTAAACTCTTCTAATTTCAGATCCCAACATTTTAATATCCATCTAAAGCAATCAATTAATGGAACTTGAGGATTGTCTTTAACCCAATCACAAAGCTCTGCAAAAGCTATGTATCCTTCATCACTCCCAAAAGGAGCTAATTCATCAACACAATCCCAAAAAAACTCGTAATTAGCTATTTCAATAGCTTTTTTGTGGGGTATGATATCATAAAAGTCTTCAGATACCTTTGAGTAATCATAATTCTTTTCAATATTATCCATTCTAAAACTTAGTTTCATATACTAATATTCCTTTTAATTCTTTAAGTATAAGATTTACTTAGTTATAATATTATTTAAATTTTTAATACACACTAATTATTAAGAAGGTATTATCATAATCTTAAGCAGCTATCATAACAATGAATGTTTAGAAAACAATAAACTATATAAACTATAATTAACAACATTTATATATAAGATTAAATAAATTTTTAATTTAATATATTTTAATATATTTAATAAATTAATATATTGTTATTAATTATCTTTGATAATTAAAAATTATTATTTTTGATTATTATAGTGTGGGGGTTTATTCTAAATTTGAAAAAATATTTATATGTTAGTTTTCTTACATTTATTATTTTGAGTTCTCGGTTTGATTGTTTAGCTCATTTTTTGAAGGAATATCTAGGATAGTAGACTCCATTTTGGGAATAGAATTTCTTGAGGGAGAATAGATGAGTTCAATCTAGACTTTTATAGTTTACGTTGCAGACAAATGACTTCATGTTTCCTTTAATTGAAAAAATGACATGAGAATTAAAAATAAATTAATACTTAGAAGTTATGAAGGTTAGCTAATTTTTAATATATTTTATCATAAAAATAATTAACAATCCTCATTAAAAGAATGAATAAAAAAAATGAATCTTGAAGAGATAACTTTATATAATTTATACTACATATATTAATCATTAATAATTAATTAATCACTATAATTAGTTATTATAAATTAACTTATATTTATCATGATAATAAAAAATGAGGAGGAATAAATTTGAATATTAGCAAAACTAAAATCGGAATTTTTTCAATATTAATTGCTTTCTTTATGCTATGCTCAATTTCAGCAAATTTCGCAGGTAGTTATGGTAATAATGGATTTGATGTGGCTAATGTTGAAGCGGATGATTTCACACAGTTAAATGCAAATAAGAATATTTTTTCCATTGAAAAAGGTAAAATTCCAAAAAAATATAAGCAATATGAAAATTATACATTCCAAATAGCTAAAGGAAGTAAAATTAAATACAAAGCTGCAATAAACCCTGCAGGTAATGTACTAGTGACTAATTTAAAAGGTACAAAAGTTAAAAATGCAGTCATAAACTTTGGGGATGGCACTAAAAAGAAAGGTGCTGGATGGATATCACACACATACAAAAAAGCAGGATGGTATAAAATTACAGTGAATCTTAATGGTACTTGTACTGCGTTTGATTTCTTTGGAACTCCATGTAATGGGTCTGGAAAAATCACTAATGGAACCAAAGTATACTTAGTATATGTTTCAAACAAACCACAACTTAGCCTAAGTAAACTTACATCTGGTTATACTACATTAAAAAATTATAAAAAAGGCAATATCGGATATTTAGATGTTAAAGTCACAAATGTTGGAGCTTCAAGTTCCAAAGCAACTAAGATAAAAATGTGGTATGAACAACCAAATAAATTTGGTAAAGTTTACTCTAAACTAAAGAAATACACTAAAACTGCTAAGCTCAAAGCTTTAAAAGCAGGTAAATCTACTACTGTGAGAATATATTTCAGTATTCCTAAAAAATATGCAAAACTTTGGAAAAACATAAAACTTGATTCTTTAAATAGAGTAAATCAAATTAGTAAAACAGATTCTTTATTCAGGTTTAGATAGTAATAATTTTTTTTGAGAAAGATAGCACCGTGATTTTCTTTTTTTATTCATATTTCTTTCTTTTTTTCTTTTTTTAGATTTAACATCTTCTAATTTAATAAATAATGCCTATATTTTATTTAAAAATTAATACAGTGTAATTTCAAATCAAAAGAAAGTTTTTATATACAATGAATATATAGCTTAATTGAAACTAACTATGAGGGCTAAACTCTCATTTCACATGAACTTTTAACCTATCTAAAGCAATAACTTCATGATAGCTAATATTTCTTTCAATTCTTCTTTTGAGATTTTTTATATCTCTTATAAGTATTTCTACTTCTATATTCCCATATATACTTTTGTATAAACATTTCAGTTAGATTGAAAAAATAATAAACATATAACTATAGTATTTATAATTATAAATAATTTATAAAAATTAAAATAATTGTTATTTTTAACCATTAACTTAATATACCACAATTTCAAAAATATAATTGGCTTAATTAAATTTAATTAACTATTATATCAGAAAGAAAATATAAAATAAATTATTAATAAATCCCTAATAATTCATTAATATTTTTTGATTAAAATATACAATTTATTAACTTAAAAATGAGATTAAACATTAGTTTATATCTTTTTTAAATTAATAATGATAGAAATTACCTAGTTTAAATTCATAAATCTTTAAAAATTTAAAAATAATTCAATATTCCTATATTGATAAAATACTTATAAATTTAAATTTAACCAATAATTATAATTTATATCAAATTATTTCATGTTAAATTAATATTTTAGATAAGGAGACTTTAAATGACTTGTAATATTTTAGTTGGTGGAGCTTGGGGCGATGAAGGTAAGGGTAAGTGTATAACTTATCTTTGTGATAAAGACAGACCTAAAATAGTAGCTCGTGCTGGTGTGGGGCCTAATGCAGGCCATTCTGTGGAATTCAATGGTGAAAAATATGGTCTTAGACTCACACCTTCTGGATTTGTCAATAGAGATGCAAAATTACTTATTGGTGCAGGAGTATTAGTTGATCCAGAAGTATTTTTCCATGAATTAGAATATCTTGATAAATATGATATAAAAAGCAGATCTTATATTGATTATAGATGTTCAATGATTGATTCAGAACACAAACAACGTGATCAAGGATCAGAACATTTATTTAAAAAGATTGGAAGTACAGGTACTGGTTGCGGCCCTGCTAACTCTGATAGGGTACTTAGAACTGCTAAGATGGCTAAAGATATATCAGAATTAGAAAAGTATCTTGCAGATGTTCCTTTAGAAGTTAATACTGTTATTGACAATGGAGAAGATGTTTTCATTGAAGGTTCTCAAGGATTTGGACTTTCATTATACTATGGGACTTATCCTTTTGTAACTAGTAAAGATACTACTGCAAGTACTTTTGCAGCAGATGTTGGTGTTGGACCAACTAAAATCGATGATGTAATCATAGTATTCAAATCATACATAACAAGAGTTGGAGAAGGTCCTTTTACAACTGAAATGTCTCAAGAAAAAGCAGAAGAAATGGGAATAGAGGAATATGGTACAGTTACAGGAAGAAGAAGAAGAGTTGGTCTTTTTGATATGGATTTAGCTAAAGAATCTTGTATGATTAATGGGGCCACCCAAATAGCTTTAACTTGCATTGATAGGTTATATCCTGAATGTGAAAGAACACAAGATTATTCTACACTCTCTGGTGAAATAAAAAGATTCATAGACGAAATTGAGACTGAAACTGGAGTACCAGTAACTATAGTTTCAACTGGACCAGACTTAAAAGATACCATTGATTTAAGAGAAGAATTAATCTAAATATTTTCTTTTTAACTCTTTTCTATTGGTCATATTTTTTTATATTTATTTTTTTAAGGTTATTTTTAAGGTTATTTTTTTTTATATTTATTTTTTTAAGGTTATTTTTAAGGTTATTTTTTTTTATATTTATTTTTTTAAGGTTATTTTTTTTTATATTTATTTTTTTAAGGTTATTTTTAAGGTTATTTTTTTTTATATTTATTTTTTTAAGGTTATTTTTAAGGTTATTTTTTTTTTTATATAGTCATGAAAGAAAAGATTCTAATCAATGGTTTATTGGAATATTAATCTATTTCATAAATATAAGTTGTTATTATCTTTAATTTCTAAAATAATCTTTAATAATTTTATTATTAAAAAAATATATATTATGA
>NZ_LWMW01000121.1 GCF_001639285.1 Methanobrevibacter cuticularis
ATTATTACTAATATAATCAAAATTAATAAAAAAATTATTATAAATAAATCAAAATTAATAATTAATAAGATAATTATTACTAATATAATCAAAATTAATAAAAAAAATAAAAAATTAATAAAAAAATTATTATAAATAAATCAAAATTAATAAAAAAATGAAAAATTAATAAAAAAATTATTATAAATAAATCAAAATTAATAATTAATAAGATAATTATTACTAATATAATCAAAATTAATAAAAAAATGAAAAATTAATAATGATATATAAAAATATTCATTTTAACAATTCACAAACAAATACAGGAGAAAAGTATTGTGATAATGAAACCTATTTATCAGCTTTATGAATGGTATATCTCACGAGGATTGAATACTCAAAATATGCCAAAACATATAGCTATTATCATGGATGGGAATAGAAGATATTCTAAAATCCAAGGAAACATAAGCATTTCAAAAGGTCATGAAATTGGAGTAGACACATTAGAAAAAGTTTTAGATTGGAGTATTGATCTAGGAATTGAAATCATAACTGCATATGCCTTTTCAACTGAGAATTTCAAACGAAACAAAGATGAAGTTGATGATCTAATGAGATTATTTGTGAAAAACTTTAAAAGAATTGTTAGTCATGAAAAAATTCATAAAAATGAAGTTAAAGTTAAAGTGGTTGGTAAACTAGATTTATTACCTGAAGATGTTAGAGAAGCTATTGAAGAAGCAGAAGAATCAACTGCAATATACAATAAAAAGCTTTTTAATTTAGCTATTGGATATGATGGTCGTTTAGAAATAATTGATGCTATTAAAAAGATTGTTAAAAAGGTTGAATCTGGTGAAATCCACAGGGATGATATTGATGAAGACTTAGTTGGTGAAAATCTTTATACTGCAGGACTAGAAGATCCCAATTTAATTATCAGAACTAGTGGAGAAGAACGACTCAGTGGATTCCTTTTATGGCAATCTTCATATTCAGAACTCTATTTCTGCGACAGTCTTTGGCCAGAACTAAGAAAAGTTGACTTCTTAAGAGCAATCAGATCTTATCAAGAAAGAGAAAGAAGATTTGGAGTTTAACTAAGTATTAATATATTAATCCATATTATATTAATAAAAATTTGGTTTGTCCAGCTTCTAAAATTTTTTATCTATAGTTCATTATAATTAATTGATGATGCAATCATTTTTATTACATCAATTATAAACTTAACACAATACTTATAAACTTAAGATAAGATTTAGGAGATTATTTTAAATGATTGATACCCATTGCCATATTAATTTTGATGCATTTGATGATGATAGAGAACAAATATTAAAAAAATCAAAGGAAAAATTAACTGCTATCATAAATTCAGGCACAAGTATTGAAACAAACCAACAAGTTTTAAAACTTGCTAATGAGAATTCTAATTTTTTATATCCTACTTTTGGTTTCCATCCTATAGAATCTGGTAAAACAGATGAACAAAGTTTAAATAAAGTTATTAATCTTATCACAGAGCATTTAAATGAAATAGTTGCTATTGGTGAAGTAGGAATGGACTATTTTTATATTAAAGATAAAAAAGAAAGAGAAAAACAGGGTGAAATTTTTAAAAAATTTGCAAGTTTGGCCAATGAAAATGAAATCCCTCTCGTTATTCATGCTAGAGATTGTGAAAAAAAGGCATATAATATAGTAAAGGAATTTAAAGACATTCCCCATACGATATTCCATTGTTATAGCGGTAGTCTTAAAACTGCCAAAAAATTAATAGATAATGGTTACTACATTTCATTTTCAACAATGATCTGTTACTCCCACAATCATCAAGAGTTAGTCAAAGAAATACCATTAGAAAATATCTTAACTGAAACAGACAGTCCTTATTTAGCTCCAGAACGAGGAAATAGAAATGAACCTATAAATGTAGCTAAAGTTATTGAAAAAATAGCTGAACTCAAAGAAGAAAACATTTCTTCCATTGATAAAATTACTGAAAACACTGCTAAAAGTGTTTTTGGAATCAAATAGCTTATTTTAGAAATTATTATCCTAAAATTAAATAAACTAATTTAGAAATTATTATCCTAAAATTAAATAAACTAATTTAGAAATTATTATCCTAATAATTAAATAAACTAATTTAGAAATTATTATCCTAAAATTAAATAAACTAATTTAGAAATTATTATCCTAAAATTAAATAAATTAATTTAGAAATTATTATCCTAATAATTAAATAAATTACCTTAGAAATTATTATCCTAATAATTAAGTAAATTATTTTTTTAATGGTAGTAAATTTTTACTTTTAAAAACTTCTTTTGCTCCTTTAACTCCATTAATAGCTGCTGGAAAACCTGCATAAGCAGAAATTTGGATTATAACTTCGATTATTTCTTCAGGAGTATTGCCTACATTAAGTGCAGCATTAATATGATCTTTAAGCTGTGTTTCAGCGTTACCCATTGCAGTTAAAGCACCTACAGTGATTAATTCTCTTGTTTTTAAATCCAATCCGTCTCTTGTGTATATTTCTGAGTATGGAAATTCAACTACAAATCTTCCAAGATCAGGAGCTATATCTTCCAATTCTTTAAAAACTTCTTCAATTGTGTCTTTATTTGTTATTTTAAGTATTTCCATTCCTTTTTCATATCTATTTGACATTTAATCACCAAATCATTGATAGTTTTTTATTATTTATTCTTATTATAAAAATTTTGGAGTTATTAATTGACTGTTTTTATTAACTATTCTTATTAACTATTCTTATTAAGTGTTTTAATTTTTATATTTTATTAATATAATACTTTATTTTTTACTTTTTATACATTAACTATTTTTCAAATTTATGACTAATATATAGTATTTCTGGAAAAGTTCTTAAATTTTGAAAATGAATTAAACTACCAATATCATTTATTTTTAATTATAATAACTTAAAATTAATTATTATTAAAAATACATTATTTAAACATGTTGATTAATTTAATAAATTGATTAAAATTATTAATTTAAGATTATAATATTTTTTAGATGATTTATTTAATAAGAATTTTATCAAATTGACTATAATATACTATTATGATAATTTTAAAAAGGTTATAAAATCTATAGTATAATTTCAGAAAAAGTTTACAAAAATTTAAACCCTCAATTGATAGAAAAGATTATATTAAATGAAAATATACAATAGTATTGGTAGATAAGGATTTGAAAATTTTTATTAAAGATCTTTTATCTATTGTTATAACTACTTTTTAGATAGGTTATTTTTAAAATAATAGAAATATAAACTCAGTTTCATTCTATTAAAATATAAACTCAGTTTTATTCTATTAATAAAAAGTAAAAAAAAAGTAAAAAAAAAGTAAAAAAATAAAAAATTTTAAAATTACTATTTTTAGGTAGGGATAGAATGGAAAGACAAAAAAAGCTAGTAATAGCTATTATAGTTGTAGCAGCGATTGGAATAGGGGCTGTTATATGGGGAACATTTTTAGCCGGCCCTGATTTATCTGCAGGAGATAAATCTATTTTAGTATTGGCTGTTGATGAAAGTGAACCAAGACCAGGTATGGGTGCTGTAGATATGGCATTCATGGTTGAATTGAAAGATGGAAGTATCGCTAACTATACTCCGATATATCCTTCTGGTTTGAGACATCCGACACAGGCCGAACCTGCTGAGGCTCAAGCTCAGGGGGCTGGGGCAAAAATGTTACTACACGATTCTCTTTGGGATACCAACACCGAACAAGGGATGAGTTATGCTAAAGAAATTGTAGAGCACAATGAAGGAGTAAAAGTAGATGCAGTAGTAGCTGTTAATACTGAAGCACTTGATGCAATTATATCATCTGCTGGAGAAATCGAAGTTAATGGCGAAGCGGTTGACCTTAAAGCTATTGACCTTGTAAGAGAAAATGACGAATTACATGGTGGAACCATGTCAAGAGGAGATGCAGTGATGGCATTAGCTTCAGCTCTATCAGAAGCAGCTAATAATGGAGCTAATCGTGATGCAATGATTCAAGCTGCTTTAGATCAGTATTCTAAAGGTAACATAGTCATGGTACCTGGAGGATCTTTCATGGGGCTTATGGCATCTAAAGGTATCGAATCAATTACTGGTTAAAGGCTAGTAATAACTAAATAAAGTTATATTTTAACAAACAAAGTGTTAGGTTCTTTAACCTAACTTTTTACTCTTTTTAATAATTCTTTTTAAAGCCATATTCTTAATATTTTATTATATTCTTTAATATCCTATTATATTATATTTTTTAATAATAATTAGCCTATTATTTAATACTATGAGAACTATTTTTATATTACTATGAGTCATGGTAAAAAGTCAAATTTTAAAAACTTTAAATATTGAAATTTGTTTTTAAATATTTCATTTAGTAATACCTTTTTCTTCTACTTTAAATCATGTTTACAATACTACTAACAATAAAATTAGGTTACAGTTCCCCTACTATAAATAATATAATGGGAAAACTAAAGAAAAAAGATCTTTTGTCCAAAATGTTCATGATACATTTTAAAATATAATAAAATGCAATGTTTATTTGAAAATTACAACTTTTTTAAAAATGATTAAATTAATCAAATATTTTTTAAATAATTTTTATTTAACTTAATAAAGATATTCAACAATTTAAATACTTTTTAAAGCTTTTTAAGTGACAAATTAAAATTATAAAATTTCATATTGTGTATAAAATATAAATCTCACCACGTAATTTTTTATTTTTCTATCATGAACAAAATAAACCAAGACAAAAAAAGTAATAACTATGAATCACCCCTTAAACAAAAAGGGAAAAAACATATTAATGTAGGAAAAATAAGTAAAAAAAATAAAATGATCTTAATAAATAAAAAAAATAAAGTAAGAGAGAATATAGAAAAAAATTAATTTATCCTCTCATTTTAAATTTTTTTGGGTTTTTTTAGCTTTTATATTAGCTAAAGGTTTTTTTATGTGATTCTTTTGTAGAATTTTATTTTGATTTTGGCTATTTTTGTATGTGCGAGGTTTTTTAGACTGGTTTTTAGGATTTTTTTGGTTTTGTTGTAGTTTGTTTTTATGTTGCTTGTTTTGCTGATTTTGTTTAGAGTGAAACCTTTTAAAGATTTTTGGAATAGTTTAGAGCCTGTTAAAATACCGTAATTTTTAATATAATAGGTTTTATAATAGACTCGGTATCTTTTTCCATGATATTTTACAGTTTTAGCATTTACTTTGATGAAGTAGATTTTTATACTTGTTTTTGTGATTGATATAGTGTTGGATTTTGCACTGGAAGAGCCATAGATGATGTTTTCAGTTTTTAGTCCGTTGTATGCTGCGTTTGCGTAGTATTTTCCTGCTTTAGTTGCTGTATATGTGTACTGTGCAATCCCTTGACCATTTGTCTTAAGAGTTACAGTTTTACCTGCGATAGTTAAATTGAGATTTTGGTTAGCTAGTATGTTTCCTTGGTTGTCTTTGAGTGTGATTTTGTAGGTAATTTTATTACCGTTTCTTGTTGAAGTTATTGTGATTTTAGTTCCAAGATTCTTTGGATTAACAGTATAGCTATTAGCTATTGTTGCATTGTTGTAGTTATTGTTTCCAGGGAAAAGTATGTCTACATTAGCTATTCCTACATTTGTATTAGGTATTGTTAAACTCCATAGACCATCAATGACTGTTACATTGTATTCTACACCATTTATAGTTACTGTGATGTTGTAAGTGCCTTCTAATAAGCTACTATTAGTGGTTAAGTTACCAGATATAGTACTGTTTCCACCATATGTAGCATTTGATGGTAAGTTAACACCAATATTGATGTCAGCTTTAATAACATTTATTGTGATGTTAGTTTCTGATTCAGTGTATTTATCAGTGCTATTGAAGATTATAGTGTAATTATATTCACCTGCATTAAGACCAGATAAAATAACCTGTCCTATACCATTAGTAAAAGTAACATTATACTCAACACCATCAATAATTACTCTGTAAGTTCCATCAGGTAGAGTTTGACCATTAGTGGTTGCATTAATCACAATAGTTGCGTTTTCACCATAAATAGTGTCATTTACATTAGCATTGATGTTTGTTTCTTCTTTGAAGAAAACGTTGTTAATAGCAGAGCTGTTATTGTAGTTAGGATTATCACTTAAAGTGATATTTAAACTATTAAGTCCTAAATTACCATACTGATAACCCACAAAAGTACCTGTACCATTAACAAAAGTAACAGTTTGTGATTGACCATTAATAGTAACATTAAAGGTTTGACCAGCTAAACCACCAACACTAGTAGGAATACTAATAACCAAATCAACACTAGTATTATTCACAATAATAATCTCAGGAACAGTGATATTAGAAACACTACCTGGATAAATAGTACCAGTTAATGTAAAATTCCCAATTACAGTACCATTAGCATTAGTGAAATTAAAAACATCACCAACTACATTTTGCACAGGAACCTGTATAACACCCGGAGCATTCAAACTGAAATAACCATATAAAAGATCATTATAGAAAATACTGTTAAGACTTGGTAAATTACTAGCATTAGTACTATCACTAGTACCATTCAAATACACAGTATAATTAAAACTTAATAGATTACCAACAGTATAATTAGCACCAAGATCACTCATATTAGTAATACCGAGCACATAATAATTATTCACAACAACATTAGTCAAACTTGGGACACCATTAAAACCCCAATAATTATAATCAGCATCAACAACAGCAGAAGAAGCACCATTCTTATAAATAGCACCAGTAGACTGATTTAAAAACACATTATAATTCACAACAACACTAACAGTACCATTAGTACCATTAGTTACATAAATAGCTTTACCATTATTTGCAGTATTATTTACAAAAGTGGAACTAACAATATCAATACTAGCAGTACCATTAGCAGCAGTATTTACACTAAGTCCTCCACCATTACCATTTGCGGTGTTATTCACAAAACTGGAATTAGTAATATCAACACTAACAGTACCATTAACTCCACTAATTACATAAACTCCACCACCATTATTAGTAGCTGCAGTGTTATTTACAAAAGTAGAACTAAGAATATCAACACTAACAATACCATTAGCACCAGTATTTACATTAACTCCTCCACCATAAGATGCAGTATTATTTACAAAAGTGGAATTAGTAATATTAACACTAACAGTACCATTAGCACCACTAGTTACATAAACTCCTCCACCATTATTATTTGCGGTGTTATTTACAAAAGTGGAATTAGTAATATCAACACTAACAGTACCATTAGCACCACTAATTACATAAACTCCACCACCATTATTAGTAGCTGCAGTGTTATTTACAAAAGTGGAATTAGTAATATCAACACTAACAGTACCATTAGCACCACTAGTTACATAAACTCCTCCACCATAAGATGCGGTGTTATTTGCAAAAGTGGAATTAGTAATATCAACACTAACAGTACCATTAGCACCACTAGTTACATAAACTCCTCCACCATTACTATTTGCGGTGTTATTTACAAAAGTGGAATTAGTAATATCAACACTAACAGTACCATTAGCACCAGTATTTACATAAACTCCTCCACCATTACTATTTGCGGTGTTATTTACAAAAGTAGAACTAACAATATCAACACTAACAGTACCATTAACTCCACTAATTACACTAACTCCTCCACCACTAATAGCGGCAGTATTGTTTACAAAAGTAGAATTAGTAATATCGACACTAACAATACCATTTATCCCACTATTTACATAAACTCCCCCACCATTATTAGTAGTTAATGAGTTGTTTACAAAAGTAGAATTAGTAATATCAAGAGTAACAGTACCATCAACCCCACTAATTACATAAACTCCTCCACCATAAGATGCGGTGTTATTTGCAAAAGTGGAATTAGTAATATCAAGAGTAACAGTACCATTAATCCCACTAATTACATAAATTACTCCACCATTATTTGCGGTGTTATTTGTAAAAATGGAATCAGTTACAGTAATATTCGCAGTGCTGTTAGAAAGAGTAGTCATAAAAATTACTCCACCATAACGAATTGCATAATAATTAGGGTTGTTGCTTTCAAATGTTACATTGTAGCCATTGTTAGTGAAATTAGAATTATTTATTTCTAAATTGCTACTAGAGTATATTAGATTATAAATAGTAGTAGTTGCGGTTTTTTTACGAGCACTTCCATCGATAGTCATGGTTGTGTTTTTATTGTAGTTTCTTGTCTCATTAAGGTTATTGATGTTATTTTTAAAGTTGGATTGTGTGATAACTAAATCACCAGTGTTAACAATCATTGTATAAATATAATCAGTATCTTCATCACCAATAACAAGTTCACCATTAGAATTACGAATAGTAACAGTTATATTATCATCATTGTTCCAATTGTATTGGCGGTTTATTGTTGTTTTTATTGTGTTGTTTGTGAATTCTGATCTTGTGATATTAAGCCTACCTTTATTAACAATGAAGCCACAACCCACAACGCTACTGTTATATATAGTATTATTAAAATATAAAGTAGTATTAGTAGTAAAAGGTATATTTTGGGAATATATCTGGTTTACATCCATTGTATTATTAATAAATGTTGAATCAATTATGTTCATTTGTCCATTGTTACCAATAAGGTAACCAGATTCAAAACTATCATCTTCCAACATATCATTACTTGTGTAAGTTGTGTTCTCACGAATATTAAACGATAAACTATTATCTGTAATTACACAATTTTCCATTGTTAAATAACCATCATTATTTATTAAATAGCTATTATTACCAATCACTGCGTTTTTTATTGTTAAGTTTGACAGTGTTAGTCTCACATTTGAATTAATTGTGAATAACTTACTACCACCACTTAAATCAATTACTGTGTTGGCTTTATTAGAACCTGTAATGGTTAAATTCTTATTTATTATTATGTCTTTGTTGTTGTTGCCTGAATACAGACCATCAGACAATATTATCTTATCGTTAGCTAGAGAGCTATTAACAGCACCACTAATACCACCATCAGTCGTATTAGTAATGTTACGATCTGTTGCAAAACTAGTTGATAAACCAACCATTACCAACAAAGCAAAAAGCAACAATAAGACCATCACAAAAGACGTCTTTTTAAACTTATTCATAATATCTTTCACCTCATCATTAAAATATAATATCTCAACATACCATCCAGCTATTAAAAACTAAGAACACTTAACAATCAACTACTAACCACATCTTATTAATTAATAAATAAAAAAAACTTGTTAGTCATCTAAAGAACAGTTAGTATCCTATTAAACTATTAACTCTTAACTACTGGACAAACATACTTATAGCAACTACCCATATATAAAGATATCACTTCTACACACCCTAAAACAAAAACAGAAAGAAATAACGAAGCAGGAACAAAGCCATAGACTACCCCCCCCCCCCCTAAACATACAAAGAACACACAAACAAAAAAACAAAAAATAAACACAAAAAAAACAACCCAATAGAAAAACAACCTACCTAAACCCCACAACCAATTCCCACACACCATTTTCATTTATAATAAACATCACAAAAAACTTTATGAAAAAAAATGAGCTACAATCCTCTAATTTATCCTAGTTTTCACAATATTTTACCCAAAACGCAAAAAATAAAAAAATAAAATCTCACTTAGAATAACAACATCAACACAATCCCCCAAAAAAAAAGATTATGATAAAAACAACACATGACACTTAATAAAAAGTGATAAAAAAAGTACTAACAGACACACACAGAAAATCAAATAATAAAATGAAACAACAAATAGGGAGTTACTCAAAAACATTTGGCTTTTGATTACTACTCTTATCATTAAAAAAATAAAAAGAAATAATATTTTAAAAATGATTTAAGAAAATAATTTAAGAAAATTAGTTAATTTTTTATTTAAGTGTGGCAATATATTATAATATTATAAATATCTGTTATATTGGTATATGAATCACTAATGATATTAACATATTTTTTAAAAGGTGAGTTAAATTATTTTAAAAATGGTCGAATGGTTAAATCCGTTTTCTAGTGAAGGACAGGATACAGTGAGGGAAAAAGGAGATTTAGACAATGTTTTCACAAGAAATAATGATTTAATCAATATAGTTGCTCATAGCGACCATCAAAATCTTTCTGATGATACATTGATACCAGATAGCTATGGAAATTTGGCTCTTAAAAGAATTCAATGGTATATTGAGCGAAAAAATAATAAAGACTTCAAAATTAGTGACTTTGCTTATCTTTTAAATGAAGAAATAGCTGAAGCTGATGTTATTTCATTTCATCTTTTATGTCAAGCAATAGCTATCAAATTTAACTTAAAGTCAAGAGAAAGTAGATTATTTATTGAATCACAAGGAAAACTAATTGAGGATAGATTAATGAAGATGATGCCTCAAAATAGAAAAGAAATCGTTGATAAAGTATTGAGTCAATTAATTCTTGATGATAACTTTAGTTGGTTATATTTAAAAGATTTAATAGCTTCTAAAAAATTGTCTTTAGAAGATTTAGTTATTGATAATGGAGAAATAATAATTAATAGAGAAGATTTTGTTGCTAAATTTGGAGATGAATTTAAAGATAGAGCTCCTGATAGAATGTATGATATCATTATTGGAGAAAATATTAAAGAGTTACTTTTAACAAGTCTTATAATGCAAAATACTGAAGATTATATTGAAAAAATTAAAGAAATGTCTTCTAAAGTTGAAATACATCCAGCTATTTCAGAGTTAGGTGAAAAAATAGCTACAACAATAACAGAAATTTCGAGAAAATATAGTAATTATTATGGTAGAATTGGTGAGGAATCCCTTAAAATTGGTAACTTACAAAGAGAAGCTTTTCCTCCATGTATGGCAAAAACTGTTGAAGGTGTTACATCTGGTGGAAGAAATGATGCTATAGTATTAATGTTAACATCATTTGTTTCTTATGCTAGACTTTTTCCAGGAATATTTATTAGTGGTCAAGAAGTAAAAGTATCAGATATAGATCCCAATTTAACTATAACATTAAATGAGATTTTACCTATTATCTATGAAGCTGCTGATAATTGCAGTCCTCCTTTATTTGAAGATCAACCACAAGAAAGACTAAATATAATTTCAAAACTTGGTTTTGGAATGAACACTTATCCAAAACTCGAAAATGAAGGAGAAACTAAATGGTACACTCCTATGAGTTGTGAAAAGATTAAAATGCATTTGCCTCAACTTTGTAGACCTGATAAGTTGTGTAAAAATGTTGTTAACCCATTATTCTATTATTCAAGAAGAAAATGGGAAATGGAGAGAGAAGGAAAACTTAAAGAAACTCAAACAGATGATACAAGTGACAATTAATTTAATAAATTATTAAATAATAATAAAGAGAAGTAGGAGTATATAATTTATATATAAATTTAATAAAAAAATAGAAGATATCTTTTAATTTAATAAAAAATAGAAAAAATATCTTAATTTAATAAAAAATAGAAAATATTTCTTAATTTAATAAAAAAAATAGAAAAAATATCTTAATTTAATAAAAAATAGAAAATATTTCTTAATTTAATAAAAAAAATAGAAAACATCTTTTAATTTAATAAAAAATATATTTTATAGATTTTCTGGAAAAGTTATTAAATTTTGAAAATAAAGAAAATATAAGAATATCGCAACTTTAATTTAATATAATTTTTACAAGGTGATTTTATTTTTTCTCCAGCTACTTTAGAAGAGCGTAGAAGATATTACAGGGAAGAGTGGTCTGATAATGACTTACCTAAATTTATTATCAAAGAACTCAATAAAAGAGAGTTTGGATTTGACCATCTAGGGCATGGTCCTAATGATAGATATAAAGTATTTAAAGGTAAGGACTCTCTTAGAAGATTTCTTAGATACAAATCTCCTTTTGCTGCTTACATATCAGTAGCTTTTTATAATAATCCTAGAAGAAGAGAGGATTGGCTTAAATCAGAATATATTTTTGATGTTGATGCTAAAGATCTGCCAATAAGATCTTGTAATTGTGAGGGAGTTTGTGAAACATGTCTTAGTGAAGCCCTTGAAGTAGTGAACAATCTACTAGATACATTAGAGGGGAATTTAGGCTTAAATAATATTCACCTCATTTATTCTGGAAGAGGTTATCATATAAGGATTTTGGATACGAATTTAATGGAAGCTGATAGTGACTTACGTTCTGAAATTTTAAAATATGTTGCAGGGGCAGATATACCTAAATCAGAATATTCAAATCCTCTTGAAGGAGGAACTAGGTATAAAATTGAACATTTTTCTATTCCAATAGCTTATCCCAAGATATTCACTTCAAGAATAAAATATAATATGATGCATCTAACAGGAAATGAAGAAATAGAGGGTATAAATCCTAGGCTATTAAAAGACATTATCAAAAACAGACAGTTTCTTGAAAATGATGAATGGGGATTATTTAAAAGTAAAATTGGTCCTAGAAGATATAAAGACCTAATCACTGCAATGGCAAAAGTGAATTTAAGTTCAATTGATGCAAAAGTTTCAATAGATTTAAAAAGAATCCTTAGGTTGCCAACTTCACTTCATTCTAAGGTTAGTATGAAATGTGTAGAAGTAAAAAATCGAGAAACTTTTAACCCATTAAAAAAAGCAATTCCTAAATTTGTAGAAGAAAGATAATTGAATTTACCCAATGATGTTAATATACTGAGGCAAAATAAGCAATTAAGAGTAATACTCAATTTTCATACTTTTTTATTTATTTATATGCCAACAATCTATTTCGTAGTTCTGTTGAATTAAACTATATCATAATCATCAAAAATTGCAACTTACTGTCATGACAATTTAAATATTAATTTATTTATATTTTTCAACAAAATTATTAAAAAGTATTTTATCTTCTTAATTCAATCTTAAGCCTTTTATTTAATCTTACTCTATAAAATCTATATTAATAAAATTATAGAAAAAATTAAATTGTCTTAATATTACTTTTAAACTCTTATAAAAAAACTCATAATCATCAAAAATTGCAACTTACTTTTAAACTCTTATAAAAAAACTCATAATCATCAAAAATTGCAACTTACTTTTAAACTCTTATAAAAAACCTTTATAAAACCATTAAATGAAATTTAAAGAATTTATAGAGAATATTTAATATATTCAAATTAGGTTATCTTTTGCAAAACTTTCATAACTATGGTGTAATAAAAATTTAGGACTTCTTTTTTTGGCATAGCTTTAGATTGATTATTGTTTAAAAGTCTTATGAATGATAATATCTTAAACACTTTTTATTAAATATTAATACTACGAACTGTTAGGACTATATTTAAATATTATGAACAACAAAAATGTGGTTGTCATATAAATATTATGACAATTTATTATAAAAAATATAAACGGAGGTGAAAAGAGAATGAAAAAACAAATAAAAAAAATAATAATTACAACTCTATTATTCACATTATTTTTTATTAGCTTATCATCAATAAATGCAACAGATTCAGAACTATCCCCAGAGGATAGTATTAATGATGCTATAGCTGATGTTAATGTAAATGGCAGCACTACAAATAACAACACTATCACACTTAACAATGGAACATACAATAAAAGCACAGACAGAAACAACAACATCACAATTAACAACATAAATCTCACAATAAAAGGAAATGGAGAAGTAATAATCGACGCACAACATCTTGGAAGAATCTTTAATATTATAGGAAATAGCAACATAACATTCATCAACATAATATTCACAAATGCAAACACAAGTTCTGGAGGAGCAATTTATAACAGTTTAGGAAAATTAAACATAGTAAATTGCACATTCACCAATAATATGGTTAGTACTAATGGTGGCGCTATCTATAATAATGGTGGTGATAATATGAGCATTGTTAATTCGATATTTTATAATAATACTGCTCAATATGGTGGGGCTGTACATTTCAATAATATTAATCGCAGTTTTACGGTTTACAATTCAAATTTCGCAAATAATTCAGCAAACTCTTCTGATGGTGGCGCTTTAGTGGTTATTACTAATAACTGTAATATTTCCAATTCTAATTTCACAAATAATTCAGCAAATGATTGGGGTGGTGCTCTGGAATGTAGGTATGGAAATTTTACTATTAATAATTGTATTTTCATAAATAACGAAGCAAATAACCTTGGTGGGGCCATTCATAATTATAGAGCAGAATCCATCATTTTTATTAATTGTTCTTTTACAAATAATACAGCAAACAATAATGGGGGAGCCATTTTTAACTCTTTAGGATATAATTTAACTGTAATTAATTCTACTTTCAAGGATAACAACGCAACTAGTGGTGGAGCCATATATAACATTGGAAATTTAACTTTAACTAGTTCTGATATTCATAGTAACTTTAATGGAATTTTTACATCTAGTAATGGTAATATTATAATCAATTATAATCGTATTTTTAACAATACTAATTATGATTTAAACAATACAGGTAGTGGTGTTAATGCTGATTTTAATTGGTGGGGAAATAACACTCCTGACATGAGTAAGATTATAGGTGTTGCTCTCAATAATTACTTCATGATGAATGTTACCAATATAACATCCTTAAATTCTAATGGTACAGTTACATTTAACTACACTTTTAAATTAAATACTACTGATTCTTTCGATGCTAGTTTACTACCTTATTTTGTAACTGATGTTTATACTAACCTTACAAGTGGAGTTGTAGCTAGTTTTGATGCTAGATATAATAATACTTTCGATGTTACTGTGAATACCAGTGAAAATGTTTTATACACCTTTGTAACTGATAATGAAGTGCAGACTCTTGAAGGTGAATCTACAATACCGCCAATCCCACCAACTCCTACACCAGTACCACCAACACCCGTGAATCCAGTGAACCCTATAAATCCTAATGAAAACGATGAAACTAATAACAACGCAGTAGCTAAAGCAACTATGGAAAAAACAGGAATACCAATAATATCAATAATCTTAGTCTTATTAACCAACTTAGGCTTAATAGGTTATAGGAAAAAATAAATAATTTAAAATTCTTTTTTTCTATTTTTTCTATTTAATTTACTCTAATTTAGTACCTGTCTTAACATACTTTTTCATAATTTATTATTACTATGTTTTTATTAAGTTTTTTATTGTGTTTTGTATTAATTGAATATTAAGAAAAAGTATAAATTTATATAATAGACTTTATAATAACTAGGATATGTAGGTAAAAAAGGAGAGGAAAATTATTTAATATAGTCTATACCTCTTCTCCCATAAAACTATATTTTATAAACGTTTCCTCTTACCTACTTTTACTTTTTTCTTATAAATAGCTTTCGACTATACGAACAGTTTATTATTTTTAATAACAACTTCAATTATTCCGAACTAAAAATACCAAAAAAAAGAAATTAGTAGCTACAGCCCCTTATCTTACATGAAATAAATCATATGAACCCCCTTTTCTTAACCATTAAAAATATATAGAATACATAAAAAAACGAACTGTGCTACACTACAATTAATACATATTTATCAAATACAAGAATATAAAACTATTGTGATATAATCAAGCACGAAATTTTTGGCAATGATTATATTTTTTATTTAGCTAATGTGTCTTTATTTTCAATATAAAGAATAAAACAAGGTATTTGAAATTTATTAATATTAGCAAAAAATCGGTTTTCGAATATATAGTCCTGAAAGGAAAGTTTATAAGTAATGATTTTCATATATTAATATGATATATGGGGTTGTTACTCATGGTTAATATGGTTCAAAAAAGGGTTAAAAATCATTTATCTAAAAATGAATTAAAAAGCATGATTAAATGTTTTAAAAACAATTGTAGGATGTA
>NZ_LWMW01000122.1 GCF_001639285.1 Methanobrevibacter cuticularis
ATAAAATAAAAATTAGAAAAATTATAAAATATAAAAATCCATTAAAAAAGATTGATTAAATTATATATTAAAAATTATAAAAATTATAAAATATCAAAATCCATTAAAAAAAAATTGATTAAATTATATATTAAAAATTATTAAAAATTATAAAATATCAAAATCCATTAAAAAAAAATTGATTAAATTATATATTAAAAATTATTAAAATTATAAAGAATTATAAAGAATTATAAAATTTCTATAAAAATATATACTTAACAAAAAAAATTATAAAAATTATAAAAAAGAAAAATATATACTTAAGAAAAAAACTTATAAAATTTCTAAAAAATTATAAAAAATTATAAAAAATTTAGGTACTAGGTAATATTAATGTTAACTGATTTACAAAAAGAAATATTGAAGTTAAAAGATGAAAAAAATGCAATAATTCTTGCTCATAATTATCAACCTAAAGAAATTCAAGAAATAGCTGATTTTCTTGGTGATTCATTAGAACTTTGTATTAAAGCTACTGAAATTACAGATAAAGATTTAGTTGTCTTTTGTGGTGTAGATTTCATGGCAGAAACAGCATTCATCTTAAATCCCAAGAAAAAAATTGTAATTCCTGATAAAGAAGCAGAATGTCCAATGGCGCACATGTTAACACCAGAGCAAATTAAAGAAGCGAAAAAAAGACATCCTGATGCAGCTGTTGTGCTATATGTTAATTCATTAGCTTCTGCAAAAGCAGAAGCAGACATTTTATGTACTTCATCAAATGCTCTAAAAGTTGTTGAAAGCTTAAAAGAAGATAAAATTCTCTTTGGTCCAGATAATAATTTAGCTAGATTTGTAGCTAATCAAACAGATAAAGAAATAATACCAATTCCTGAAGGAGGTCATTGTTATGTTCATAAGATGTTCCATGAGGGAGATATTATTTTTAAGAAAGAAGAACACCCTGATGCAGAAATTATTGTACATCCAGAATGTAACGAGGAAGTTCAGAAATTAGCAGACTATGTTTTAAGTACTGGTGGAATGATAAACCAGGTAAAAAATTCAAAATCAAAAGAATTCATCATTGGAACAGAAATCGATTTGATTACTAGAATAAATAGAGAGATTCCTGAGAAGAAATCTTATCCTCTTCTCAATGATGCAATTTGTAAAACTATGAAATTACATACTCTTGAAAAGGTAAAAAATTCACTTGAAACAGAAGAATATAGAATTTTTGTAGATGAAGAAATAGCTAAAAAATCATTATCTGCAGTAAAAAAAATGATTGAAGTTTCTAAATAAATATTTTTATATTTTTTACTACCATTTTTCTCTACAAATTAGTAGAAAAGGTTGCAGAAATTCTTAATATCAATTTAATATTTTTACCCCCATATTCTCCTAATTTGAAGCCCATAGAAGAGGTCTAGAGAAAAATGAAGAATGTCATTTCCATAGAAAACTTTAAAGATACAACAGAGCTTAAAAACTTATTTAAGAATATTTTTCATGAAATCATTGATGATGAATCTTTTTTTAAAAATTGGATAAATGAATACATACCTAACAGTTGCAAAATTTAAGTAATATGCTATATATGAAATTTATTTTAGCTGTTCTATAAATAATTGTTATTTTAGCCGTTCTATAAATAATTGTTATTTTTTTTGCCAAATCCTTATTTTCCATTATATCTAGAGTTCAATTCCCATATAAAACTAAATTATCAAAAAGAAAAGATATTAATCAAACTACATATCTTCTAAAAAGCTTGATAAAAAAATAGTCATTTCTATTTCTTCACGAGCTTTAAAATCACTCATTTTTAGTTTAGCTTCTTCAGATTGGAATGGAAACATATCATTATCATATAGTATGGTTATATGCAACGAATCATTTATTATTTCTGTTTTTCCCTCTAAATTTTCATTTAAAAACTTTAGTGAATTAGAATCAATATCTGAAACTTTGTAAGTTATATAACTCAATTTTCTATTATCTCCCATATTCTCAGCAGGCCCATAATCTTCTACTTTAACTTTCATGAAACTATTTTCTCCATTTCTATATTTAAATCAATTATGTATTAATTTGCAAAGATTATATCATACTCAACCTTTAATGCTATTGATAAAGTTATTTCTCAATTAATTTTGATTTATATATGATTATTTGTAGTTGAATATTAATTTTATTACTTAAATATAATTTCATTGATTAAATAATAATTTATTTTATCAAATGATATTCACACAATTTATTTAATAAATTTTCATTATTTAAAAGCTTTTAAAAATTCACCTATTTCCTTTTCAACCTTATTTATTTCACGTGTCCCTATATGACCCATTAAAGAATCATAAAGAAGTAGTTTAGAATTTTTAATCATATTAGACATTGGAATTGCATCTAATTCAGGAGGAAAATATTGATCTTGATTAATAGCTACAATAAGAGTTTTAGCTATTATATTTCCTAATTTATCTTCTATATCATAATTAAGACCAGCATTATTCATATACAATATATCATTTGCATCATCTTCCATTCCTTCTTCAGCTAGTTCTTCCATAGCTAGATCAATTTCATCATTTGTTAATTTATCTCGATAAAATTCTCTTGAAAGGCCAAAAACATAGGTTGATTCATTAGCCAATTTTGTAGCACTGGTTAGGGGCTGTAAATACTTTCCATTGTTATAATTAGGATCATTTTCAATTATGTGATTCATTAATTTAGAAAGAGCATAGTTATGTCCTGCTACTTTATAACTGCTAACAAGAGAGATAAGAAAATCTATGGTATTTGGAAATTTAGCTGCCCATTCAATAGCTTGAAACCCACCCATTGAATTTCCAATTAGTCCTTTTAAATGAATTATATTGAATTTAGATTTTAAAAACTCCATTTGAAATCTAATCATGTCTTCGATGGAATAAAGAGGAAAATCCGCCCCTAATCCAGTAGTAGAAGGACTTGGAGAATTTGGAGAGCCTAATGTAGTAATAGCTATTATAAAAAATTTTTCAATGTCTAATGGCTTTTTTACACCAATGATATCAATTATTCGCCTAAGAGAGCTGCAACTTCCCCCAGAACCATGAAAATAAAGAACTCCGTTGACGATGTCTCCTTTTTCATTTTTTATAGGAGTCCCAATCGTGATATATTCTACTTTAAGATTATTTAATACTTCTCCAGATTGAAACTTGAAGGATTCAAGTTCATGATATTGAGGATTTAAAAAATCTTCTTCAGTTAAATCATTATAACATTCATTAATACCATTATTAATACCATTATTAATAATTTCATTAGAAATTTTATTGTTGATAAAATCACAACCTTCTTAAATTTTGGAATGTGAAAGTCTTAATAAAAAATGTGAAAGTTTTAAGAAAAAGGGTATAGTCAAACAATCTCTTCATCATTTTCAAATACCAGAATACATTCAGCAGAACACATCTCTGCAGCATCGATACCACAAGAGATATCATCATATTCTTTAATTGAAAAATTATCCTCATTTATCTCTCCATCAATTAAAAGAGCATAGCTATCAACTATTTCAAAAAATTTTCCACATTCAAGAACACAATTACCACAATTTATACATAGATCCCTTTCGATTTCAATTCTAAATACCATAATATCAGCTCCAATGATATAAAAATATTCTATTTTCAATTAATTATATCTTAAATAATTGATATTTCAATTAAATATTTGATTATTGATAACCTCATTTGATGAAAAATAATACTAAAAATATTTATATAGATAATATTATATTAATATTTTGACTACATCAATAGTTAATTGAAAGAATATTGATTAAAAGATAAATATTAAGTAAATATTGATTAAAATTAATAAAGAAAATACCTATTAAAAAATAATTATTAAAAATAAAATATTGATTAAAAATATGAATTACGAAAATAAGTAGTAACATTTTAATCCTGAAAATAATGATTACACTATATTATTTTAAAAAATAATTATTAAAAAACTAGTTAGAAATAATTATTTTACTATGTTGAATACATTCCTAACATAATAAACTCTGTGATTATAATGAAATACAAATTATTAGAAAATCCTAATATTGAAGAAATGTATGACTTAATTGAGGAAGGTCTAAGAAAAAAGGCCATGATAAATGTCTTTTGTTGTTGTAAAGTTATTTATGAAGGAAGAGCCCTGAGTCAGCTTGATTTTGGTGAAAGAATGATACTTTTAAAACCAGATGGTTCTTTTTTAATTCATCAAGAGAGAAAAGTAGACCCTGTAAACTGGCAACCTCCTAAATCACGGACAAGAACTTTTATAAAAGATAATACTCTGTTTTTAGAAAGCCATAGGCGTTCACCAAAAGAAAGGCTTGAAGTAGAAATCAAAAAAACTCATTTTGTAAATTATGTTTTAGTAGAAGATTATCAAGAATTAGAGATAGCTGGTTATGAAAAAGACATGGGTGATATGATTATGAAACATCCCCATATGATTGAAGAAGGATTTAAACCTACAGATAGGGAATACAGTACTGAACATGGTTTTATTGATATATTGGGAAAAGATAAAGAAGGAAACCTGATGGTTCTTGAATTAAAATGTAGAAAAGCTGGAATAAATGCCGTGAAACAAATAAGAAGATATTTAACTGATTTTAAGGAAGAAGAGAATAGTAACTTAGAGAACACAGGTAATGAAAAAAAGAAAGTTAGGGGCCTTTTAGTTGCACCCTCAATTGGCGAAGATGCTCGTGAACTCCTTGAGGAAGAAAATATTGAATTTAAATCTATTGATCCTCCAAAAGAGCTTAAAAATGATAAAAAAGTGACTTTAGATATCTTTTAAAGCATTTAATATCTTTATAAACAAATTCCCCATTTATTCTTGCCATTCTACTCCTATAAAATAGTTTTTATGGACTATGGTAAATTTTATTAATAGAAATAATTAAAAATATGTCTATTAATAGAAATAATAAAAAACATATCTAAATTATGCAGTACATAGAATAATAAAAAAATTTTGTGCTTTAAGAAGGTTTTTATAACATGATATTTAATTTTAATCTATGGATATTTATTCTATTTTTCTAATAGCTATTGCATTAGCTATGGATGCATTCAGTGTTTCTTTAACAAAAGGATTTATAATTAAAAATATAAGAATATACCAAATCATTGTTATAGGACTATTTTTTGGAGGTTTCCAGGTAGGTATGCCAGTATTAGGTTGGATAGCTGGAGAACAAATTAGAGAAATCGTTTCATCTATTGCCCCGTATATAGCTTTTATCTTACTTCTAATAATTGGATTGAAAATGATATATGACAGTGCCATTGATGAAGAAGAAAAAGAAGAATCATCAAAAAGCTCATTTTCATATAAAGAATTAACACTACTAGCAATAGCTACAAGTATTGATGCTTTTGCAGTTGGAATCACATTTTCTTTTTTAAATATCCCTATTTTAATTCCTGTGACTATAATTGGAATTACAACTTTTTTATTATCAGAAACGGGAATATTCATTGGGAAAAAGCTTGGACATTTATTTGGAAACAAATTTGAAATAATCGGAGGCGTTATTTTAATTCTGTTAGGTTTAAATATTTTACTCCAAGGACTAGGTTTTTATTAATTAGCTACATTATCCTGTTGCTTTTCTTGTAATTTCTTGATTTCTTCAATATGATGATTTTCAGTGAATTTATTAGCTGGTCTAGCTATTGTCACATGATCCTCTTTTTCAAGCTTATAAATTAGAAATTTATCATTTTCTAACTCAATACTATCATTTGGGTTCTCAACTTCTAAATCATTTAACTCATTTAAGATATTTTCATACTCTTTTTCTTCTTTAGCTACTAACTCATCGATATCAGAATCTTTAAATTTATCACATAATTGAATAGCTAGAGCCACAAGTCCATTGACTTTTTTATCCCCAATATCAAATCTAGATTTTCTAATTTCCTCCATACTCAAAAGAACATGATTTTTAGTAGCTTCAGTAACAGGAATTTCATTGGAATCTCCTATTAAATTTATTTCATAGCTATTTTTCCAGTTTCCAATTTTATATATTGCATAGTTAATATCACTGAAAGAAATTTTTTCATTAGCCGAATCAGATAATTTAGCAGATGAATCTTTAAAGGAATCTTTAGAGGAATTTTCGCTGTTTTTATCCATTATACCATTCTCCTGTTTTATTAAATACTAGTTTACTTAAATAAAATGCCCAAAATTATAATTTTAATAATAAATGGTACAAGAACCAAAATTTTAATCAAATAGAATACTTAAAATCAAAATTTCAATACCAAATACAATACTTAAAATCAAAATTTCAACGTCAAATAACATTATAATCAAAATTAAGAAAATATTCTTATAATTTTAAATATTATTCTTGATATAATATATAACAATAATCATTAATAAATTTATATTAATTAAAAAACTGAATTTAATATATTTCTATTGATAACATTCTTTAGGAGTGAATAATATTCTATTAGGAATGATTTAGAGGGATTAGATTATGAATCTAAAAATAGCTTTATGTCAAATGGAAGTTGTGGATAATAAGAAAAAAAACCTCAAAAAAGCAAAAGAAATGATAATAAGGGGAAAAGAAAAAGGTGCTGAAATAGCTATCTTACCTGAGATGTTCAATTGTCCATATGAAAATGAAAAATTCGTCGAATATGCAGAAGAACGAGAAAATAGTGAAACTCTGAATAACATAGCTAAAATAGCTAAAGAGTCAAATATTTACATTTTAGCAGGTTCTATCCCTGAAAAAGAATCAAAGAATATTCATAAAAATTTGACAGCTGATAGAATTTATAATACAAGTTTTTTATTTAACAACGACGGAGAAATCTTAGATTCCCACAGAAAAGTCCATTTATTTGATATAGATATCAAAGATAAAATTTATTTCAAAGAATCTGATACCTTAACCTCTGGAGAGGAGTTTACTGTGATAGATACAAAATTTGGAAAGATAGGGATAGGAATTTGTTATGATATTCGTTTTCCAGAATTATCACGAATTATGGCACTAAAAGGTGCAGATTTATTGATATTTCCAGGAGCTTTTAATTTAACTACTGGTCCTGCTCATTGGGAATTACTTTTTAGATCTCGAGCTCTTGATAATCAAGTTTTTACAATAGGTGTTTCGCCTTCCCTAAATGAATTTACTAGTTATAATGCCTATGGTCACTCAATTGTATGTAATCCATGGGGAGAAGTCCTAAATAAAGCTAGTTATGAAGAAGAATTACTAATTGCTGAAATTGATTTAGAAGAGATAGCTGGTGTAAGAGAAGAGCTTCCAGTTTTAAAAAATAGAAGAAGTGATTTATACTATTAAAAATTACTAACCAAACTTATTAACTATCTTAGTAAGTAGTAAATAAAATAAAAATAACAGCAAGCTTAAAAAGATCAGATGAATTAGATAATTCTGAAGAATCATGTCAATTTCTGAAGGATCAAGCCAATGAGAAAAAATAACAGACATATAAAAGATATTAATGAAATATTAGATATAATAGAAAAATGTAATGTATGTAGCTTAGCTATTTTTGATAAAGAGTATCCTTATATAATTCCCTTAAATTTTGGACATAATTATGAAGATAATGAATTGTATTTTTATTTTCATGGAGCAAATGATGGTAAAAAATTAGAATTGATTGATTCCAATAATAAAGTTGCATTTGAAATGAATTGTTCTAATAATCTTATTTCTGGAAAATTTCCTTGTAAATTCACCATGGAATATGAAAGTGTCTGTGGAAATGGTGAAATTGAAATATTAAAAGAAGAAGACAAAATTGAAGGTTTGAAATATTAAGACTAAAAAGAAAATAAAAAATATTAGTAAAATTTATTTCTTTTTAATAGCTTTTTCTATCTTTTTAATAGCTTTATTAGCTGCTTTCTTGAAATCTTTGTCCTTTTCTTTTCGTCTTGCTTTTTTAATTGGGTCAATAGCTTCTTCAACTTCTAAATCACCAAGAGACCTAATAGCTGCAAGTCTTACTCCCCAATCATCTTCTTCTTCCATTACAGTAGCAATATTATCCAATGCCCTAACCGCTTTTAATTCACCTAATGACCTAACCGCTACTTTTCTAACACCCCAATCATCATCATCAAGTGCTTCAACAAAGTAATCAATAGCTTTTTCACTACCTGTTCCTTTTAATGCAAAACAAGCAAACCTTTTTTCTTCTCCTTCACTGTTAGCTAATTTTTCAATCAATGGATCAACAGCTATTTCGCCCATTTTTCCCAAATTTTCAGCTGCTTTGTATCTCACTGGAGAATTTTCATCAGTCAATGCTTTGATTAAGGGATCGATAGCTATTTCATCATTGACTCCATCCAAGCTATTAACTGCAATTTTACGAAGTTCAACATCTTCATCAGTTAATTTAGCTATAGCTTCATCTATGGATAATTTCTCAATATTCTCATCTGTCATAATTTCACCTTATTATAGTTTTAAAATCTTTTTATAAAAGTAAACTAGAATAAATTAGACTATCTTCATGTGTAGTAATTTGAAATAGATATAGATATCAATTTATTAATAAATTTGATTTATAATACCTTTAAAATATATTTTAAGATATTAATATTAGACTTATATTAATTTTATGATTAATTTTTATTATTAATTTATTTTTTACAATTAATTTAATAAAGGATTAATTAAATATATAATTATGTTTATAATTTATTATCCTAAAAACATTGTAATTTTTAATATAATTCTTAAAATAATAAATAGATTTAAAGAGATTTTCATTAATACAATTTTTTATTGAAATCATTCTAATATCTTAATTTTAATATAATTAAAGATATATTAATAATGAACAATTAATTTTAATATAATTAAAGATATATTAATAATAAACAGTTAATTTTAATATAATTAAAGATATATTAATAATGAAGAAAATAAATAATATATTATAAATATTAATAATTAATAAATAAAATTTCTTAAGAAATATATAAGTAAAAAATGAAATTTCTAGAAATTTTTTATGCTGCAATTATTATCAAAATTCCCATAATTTTATAAATATCATCATTAATGGAGTAAACAATATGGAAAAATATGAAGATTTATTGAATAGAGCTATTGATCAATTACCACCTGAAGTATTTGAGACAAAAAGATTCAGTGTTCCTAAAGCTTATTCAGTTATACAAGGAAATAGAACATTTATTCAAAATTTTAAAGAAATAGCTGAAGCTTTAAATAGAGACCCTCAACACCTATTGAAATTTTTACTTAGAGAATTAGGTACTGCTGGAAATTTAGAAGGTGGAAGAGCTATAATGCAAGGTAAATTCACTCATTTCTTAATAAATGAAAGAATAAATGAATATGTGGAAAAATTTGTTATATGTCATGAATGTAATAGGCCAGATACACGAATTATTCGAGAAGATAGAATATTTATCCTTAAATGTGAAGCTTGTGGTGCAAAAGCTCCATTAAAAACTTTATAAGGATATATCTAGATTTTGAACTTTTAATATTATCTAAATTTTCAAATTTTAATATATCTAGATTTTGAACTTTTAATATTAGATAGATTTTCAAATTTTAATTAAACTATTTCCAATGAATAATTAAATGGTTCCGAATATAAATTGAATATTTTAAATTTTTCTTTCTTATTTTATTAATCTCATTATTTTTTTATTTATATTTATTTATAATTATTATTAATAGATTCATTTTAAAGATGTGTTTCAAATGTTTTGTCCTGAATGCGGTAACACTGATCTTCCAATGATTGAAGGAATTTGTAAAGATTGTTTTTTGGAAAAATTTACAATCCTTGAGATACCTGAGAAAATCGAAGTTAATACTTGTGCTCACTGTAATGCTAATCTCCGAGAAGGAAAATGGGAAGAGTCTAATATTCCAGAAGAAGAAATCATATACCGTGCTTTGGAAAGAAGTATTAAGATTGATCCTCTTGTTGAAGATGAAGAAATAGAACTTGAAATTCTCCAAATGCGTGGAACAATAGCTGAATGTTATATTGATGCTAAAGCAACCATTTTAGGAGAAATAATTCAACAAGAATTTAAAGCTGAAGTTAGACTAAGAAAAACTGTTTGTCCTAACTGCAGTAAGCAGAATTCAGGATATTATGAAGCAGTAATCCAATTTAGAGCAGATTCAAGGGAATTGACTAGAGAAGAGCTAAAACAATCAAACAAAATCGTGAATAAAACACTGAAAAAATTATTTGATAAAGACAAACTGGCTTATTTAGTTCAAATAGCTAGTTTAAAAGAGGGGAATGATTATTATATTGGATCCTAT
Source organism: Methanobrevibacter cuticularis (assembly GCF_001639285.1). Classification (GTDB taxonomy): domain Archaea; phylum Methanobacteriota; class Methanobacteria; order Methanobacteriales; family Methanobacteriaceae; genus Methanobaculum; species Methanobaculum cuticulare. The sequence goes on from NZ_LWMW01000122.1 coordinate 10,382, forward strand.
AAATCCGCCAAAAAATTAGTTAATGTCCTTAGAGAAGAATTTGGAGGGATAATTAAAGAATCTCCAAGACTAATAAGTCAAGATAAATCAACAGGGAAAGGTATTTATAGAATTTGGATATCTTTTAGGCTTCCGAGATTTAAAAAAGGGGACTTTATAAAATATACCGACAATAAAGAGAAAATAGGAGTAGTGACAGCTATTGATGGAAAAAAAGTAATAGCTATTGATTTAAACAGCTCTGAAAAATTTTCTATTTACTGGAAAGATTACAAATCCATTGAATATCTAAAAGATTCCTCATCAGCTGAAAAAACAGTTATTACTTCTAAGTCTCCTAGTAGCATCCAAATATTAGACCCTGTAGATTACAATACTGTGGATTTACCCATGAATGATGACTTTAGATCCCTAAATATTGGAGATGAAGCTAAAGTTGTAAAAATTGAAAATAGATTATATTTACTTTCTAAATGACTATTCATATCTAAAAACATTGATTTAGTCCCCTGTTTTCAACATGATATTAAAAATATCATCTAAACCACTATAATGAATCAATTTAAAAAATATCTAATTTTAAAATTAATAAAATATATTAATCTAATTATATAATCTAAATTATAGTCAATTTGATAAAGTTCTTAATTATAATCTAAATTATAATCGATTTGATAAAGTTCTTAATTATAATCTAAATTATAATCAATTTGATAAAGTTCTTAATTATAATCTAAATTATAATCAATTTGATAAAGTTCTTAATGAATAAACCATCAAAAAAAATATTATAATCTTAACTTAATAACTTTAATCAACTTACTAAACTAATAAAGATATTTAAATTGTTAATCTAAATTATAACCAATTTGATAAAGTTCTTAATGAATAAATCATCAAAAAAAATATTATAATCTTAAGTTAATAACTTTAATCAACTTATTAAACTAATAAAGATATTTAAATAATATATTTTTAATAATAATCAATTTTAAGATGTTATAATTAAAAATAAATGATATTAATAATATAATTTATCTTCAAAATTTAAGAACTTTTCCACAAATACTATATTATAATATAAATGTAAAGATAATTATTATGTATAATCAAAATAAAAATAATACTGCAAATTAGTATTATTCTTATTTAAAAATAAGAAATTCTAAAAGAAATAAATGTGATTAAATGGATGTTGAAGCAAAAATAGACCTAATAACAAGAGGAACATTAGAAATAGTAACTCCTGAAGAATTAAAAGAAAAATTAAATAAAGAGAATCCCATTGCTTATACTGGTTATGAGCCTTCTGGAAAAATTCATTTAGGCCATGCAATTACTATTATGAAGCTCAAAGAATTACAAGATTTAGGGTTTAAAATAAAAATATTACTTGCTGATTACCATGCTTATTTAAATGGAAAAGGAACAATTGAAGAGATTGAAAAAATAGCTAAGTACAATGAAAAATGTTTTAAAGCTCTGGGACTTACTGAAGATACTGACTTTATTTTAGGTTCAAGTTTCCAAACAAGTTCCGAATACACAGATGAGCTATATAAATTAGCTACTCTAACTACAATTGATAGGGCCAGACGAAGTATGGATAAAGTAAGCCGTGAGAGTGAAAATCCGAGGGTAGCTAATGTTATTTATCCATTAATGCAAGTCATAGACATGATGTTTTTAGAAACCGATATAGCCTTAGGTGGAATGGAACAGAGAAAAATACAGATGTTAGCTAGGGAAAACTTACCTAAAATAGATCAAAAACCCCCTGTTTGTATTCATACTCCACTACTTCATGGTCTTGATGGTGATGAAAAGATGTCTAGTAGTAAAGGTAATTTCATAGCTATTGATGATACAGAAAAAGAGATTCTTAAAAAGATAAATAAAAGTTTCTGCCCTATCAGAGAGATTGAAGATAATCCTATTATTGAAATAGCTATTCATTTCATATTCACCCAACAAAAGAAAATATTAATTGAAAGACCAGAGAAATTTGGAGGAAACCTAGAACTTGAAGAAAATGAATTGTTAGATATGTATAGTGCTGGTAATTTACACCCCGCTGACTTGAAGAACGCGGTAGCTAATTATATGATACAATATTTAGAACCAATTAGAAAATACTTATCAAATAACTGAAGCTTCCTGTAAGTAAACAATACTAAATTATTTTGAAACATTCGACATGACATTGATAAAAATATATTCATATATCTTATTTCTATATCTTAATAATTTTAATTACAAAAAATATAATTATAAATTACTAAATAAAAAAAGAATACCATTAAAAACTAAAGTGAAATTAACTCAAATCATAAAATAATATAATAAAAATTATATTAAGAATTAAAATTAATTAAAAAAAATAATTTAAATCCTAATTATTTAATTAGAAATAAAATATTTAAAAATAAAAAAATAAAAGACTAAAATTAAAATTAATTAAAAAAAATAATTTAAATCTCAAATCGTTATAATTAAAAATAAAATATTTAAAAATAAGGCCTAATAAAAGTGATTACAATGGATTATGAAATGAAACTTCCCAACGGAGTTGGAGAACAAGTTCTTGCAAAAGTAATAGAAGACTTTGAAATTGAATTAAAACATACAGATTATGGGCCAGTGCTAATTGGAAGTGCTGATGAATTAGAAAATGCAAGAGATTTCATTGTAAAATCAATAAATGAAAGATTAAATGAACTTTCAAAAAGAGAAGATTAATTCGAGTGTAATTATACTCCTATTATTCACTGAATTCTTAGAATACTTTTAATTTATATCAAATTTGAGTTTTCTTTTTAGAAATATTCTCCCTTATTACAATACTAAACTTTAACACTGCAATTTTCTTTTTAAAAAATATTCTCCCTTATTACAATACTAAACTTTAACACTGCAATTTTCTTTTTAAAAAATATTCTCCCTTATTACAATACTAAACTTTAACACTGCAAGTTTTTTATTATGAATCAATTTAGTCCAAAAAAGAATTTAATCAATTCCACTAACACAAATTCCCAGTGAATGAGCTAAAGCTTTTCTAATGTCAGATTGAACTTTGTTTTCCCCATTGCTAGCATTAATAATATTAAAGTCATGTATTGCAGCTAATTCTAAATAATTTTTTCTAACATGGGATAAAAAAGATTTTTTTTCAAATTCATCTTCACAGGAACATCGAGTAATAGCTAAATCCACGTCTAAATCAAGTAAAAAAACTAGATCAGGAGACTCAGCAAATTTATTTATTTCAGCTATCCATTCATAAGGCTGTTGGTAAGCTAGACTTGAATAAAAAGACCTATCACTGAGAATTATCTTATTTTTTTCTTCATTTTTAACTATTTTATCCATTAAGGCTAATCTGTCAGCTGCAAAAAGCAATCCTAATGTTTTTTGAATGTTTTCAGATGTAGCATCTGGATTTTGGAGGGTTTTTCTAATTAATTTTCCTATATCAGAATCAGTGGGTTCGATTATGGTTTCTACTTCAAATCCAGAATCAAATAACCATTGTTTTAACAAATTGATTTGTGTTGATTTTCCAGCTCCATCAATACCTTCGAAAACTATATACATATCAATAAGTAGAATTTTAAAATATATAAATTCTATCATTATTATAAGAATTAAAAAAGCATTATTGATTCCATGATTTTCTATAAAATCAATGAAATTATTCTAAATAATTCAAACTCTAATGGATAAAGATTATTTACACTGTTTTATTTAAAAATTGTCATAAATTCAAGTTTTAGGATTTTTATAACGCTCATACTAAATATTTAAAAATTAGTAATGTGTGAAGTGAAAATGTAAAAAATAAGAGAAAATGGAAGAGAAGAATAAATTAATTCTTCCCAAAAAGATTCTTTTTAGGCTTTTCTGTATGCTTTGAATTTGATGGTTGCTAGTTTTTTGTATGCTAAGTTGGTTATGGTTATTTTTAGTGTGTTTGTTTTTTTGTTGAATGTGTATTTGATGTATTTGCTTGCTTTT
>NZ_LWMW01000123.1 GCF_001639285.1 Methanobrevibacter cuticularis
AATCCAATAGCTTCGATTTCGTTTATTAGAAAGTCTACTGTGTCTTTTAAAGTTTCTCCTTTTTTAACATGTTTTACAGCTAAAGTGTAGCGTTTGTTTCTTAATATTATGTATATTGAAGCATAAGTGTAAAATTGACTAGTTCCTTGTTTAGGTTTGGTTTTTATGGTATCGCCATTGTTTTTTTCCTTTCCATAATAAGGAATGTTAACAAAATCAATAGCAAAGATGTTTCGTTTCTTATGCACGGTTTTAATCCCATGAATCTTTAAATTTTCATTTAAACTCTGCTGAATTCCATCTAAATTAATATTACGAAGCCTATATCTAATTGTTCCTTCTGAAGGAGCATCAATACAAAGATTACTAACATTACTAACACTAGTTCGAGAAACAGCAGCATTAAGAAGATGATAAACAATCATCTTATCATTATACGCAGTATTAGGGGCTGATTTCAACTTTAACATATCTTTAATCACATTCACCGAAAGATTTAATACATCATCATTCAATAATATATAATACTTTACGAACTACTGATTATCATTAAATAGAAGGAGGCTTTCATTTGGGCGGAAAGAAAAATCAAATCCATGTTGTTAAAAACCCTAATGGTGGTTGGTCTAACAAAAAACCACATGCAGAAAGATCATTATCAATTCATGAGACTCAACAAAGTGCTATTAATCATGCTATTCGTCAAGCAAAAACTCAAGGCAATACTGAAGTCATTATACATAGTAAAAATGGAAAAATTAGATCATCCAGTACATATACTCGTAAAAATGATCCTAGATCAATTAGGGGATAAAATAATATGGTTCTTGTATTCATTTAATTTTTATTTTAATCTTAAAATACTCAAAACTAATACAGTTTTTTGAGTCTAATATTAGTGATATAGTTCCAGATAACTCTAATTATTCTCATGAATTTATTAACACTGTTAAAGATCATAATGCTCCTGTCCATGCACCTTTAAGAGTCACTACTGATTTTTTGAATAGGGATGGGTATTTAAGTGTTTCACATCAAACAATTGAAAATATAATACTTTCAACTGAAACCCCCAATGAAATACCTCTTGATTCCTCAGGAAAGTATACATTTGATGTTTTATGGTCAAAAGCACAAGGAGGTTGGAATTGTTTCTACTTTTGCATAACTGATGCCATAAGCAAAAAAGTCGTTTATGATGATTTATATGATAAAAAAACAGCTGAAAACTTAGACAAGTTCTTTAAAGAAATATCTAGCTATTTACCTGAAGAAAAATACATAACTGTAGATTTAAAACCTAAATATAAAAAACTATTAGAAAAACACGGATTTAAAAGACAACTATCCTTAAAACACGCACCTTCAGCCATAAATAACAGACTAAAAAGCATAATAAATAAATTTAAGAAAAAAGGAGGCAAAATAACCAAAATTGATAAAAAAAATCATCAAAGAAGAAAAACAAAGAATCATAAAAATGATACTAAACAGCAATTTAAAAGAAATTAACACAGAATTTAAGGAAATTAAGAACAATTTTAATTCATCACATCCATGTATTCAAAAATTAATGAATAAAATGATAATTCCTAATTTTAATGACTTTTTTTGGCATTTAAAGGTCGATGGAGTGGAAAAAACATCCAATATTTCAGAATTAAATTTCCAAAAAACCCTACCAAAACACGTCAAAAGAAGAATGAGAGAAATCAAAGGATCAAAAGGAAGAATCTATTTAAAAAACTAATACAGAAATAAAAAAACAGAAGAAAAATATCAAAATAGATTATTCAATGATTTAATGACAATGGTATCAAATAATAACCACATTTAATCAATAAAAAAATAAAAAAATCTTACAAAAGAAAAATATCAAAATCAGTAAAGTATTTGACACTGCCATTATTAAGAAAAAACAGAAAAGTATGTCAAAAACAATAGAAAACTGAATGGAAACCTACATTTTTATAACTGGAAATTGAATTTCAGTTAGTAATTCTTCCTCTGGAACTTCATGAGGACTATTGAAGTATATTTCCTTAGGAGAACCAATTATATCATAATCATTTTTGATAGAATATTCAACCATTTCTTTATAGGAATTAGGCAAGTCTTTGTAAGATCCTTTGTGCATAGTGAATAAAACTCTATGTTCTAAAAGATCAACAATTTTTATTTCTCCTTCTTCAGAGATCTCTGTATCTTTTGATACTGGAATTCCCATATCATAAATCATTTCTTCAGGAGCTGTTTTTTCAGGGCTAGTGTAATATATTGCAAAAGGGGCTCCTGCAAGCTGAATTTTATTAACTTCTGCCCATGCCATTAATTTTCCAAGAAGAATTCCCATATCTTCAACATTTCCTTTGTAGTTTATAATAGCCAATCTCTCATCACTTATTACTTTATCTTCTATTTTCATTTTAACACCTTTTTTATCTTTTTTACCTTTTTTCTTTGAATCCTCAATGACATAATTTAATAGCTTTATTATATTATAAACCTACATTATTATATTATGGTTTGTGTCCTATTCTTTTTATATATTTGGAAGATCTCTGATTTTTATTATTTGTTATATATCTATATGTATTAGACAAAGTTTTTCAAATTGAATTATCAATTTAAAGTTAGCTTTCATGGTTGGCTATCAATTAAATAGCTAACTTTTAAAATGTTTAGAATTAATAGTCTTTTTTATTATTTTGAGATCAAATGTTCATTCTTATATTATAAAAATTTTAGATGATGAAAATAAATAGAAACTAATTTATAGTCTATTAACTAAATAGCTATGATTATATCAATGAAAAGATATTCTAATAGAATTTTACTATTTTTTTACAAAAATAAATAATATTTTCATTGTATTATCTAAAAAGAGCAACTTTAACTTCTTCTCCTTCATCTAAAAGCTCTGTTGTTTTCGGAATTTTTACATAACCATCTGCATGAGCTAGGGAAGCAATAGCTCCAGAGTCTTTTAGGATTGGAATAGCTAAATCATCTTTTATTTGAACTAATGCATACTCCATTCTACCTTTAGGAGAATGAATTCTTTTGGATATTTTAGCTTTAACTATTTTACTAGTTTCAACTTCCTTTAAACCAGATAATTTTCTAATATTAGGGGCTATAAAAACATAAAAAATAATCAGGGCAGAAACAGGATTTCCAGGCAATCCTATTATTATTTTTTCATCAATAAGTCCAACTATAGTGGGTTTTCCTGGTTTAACAGAAACACCATGAATGATAACTTCTCCCATTTCATCCATAACATGCCTTAAAATGTCTCCAACTCCTGCTGAAGTTCCGCCTGAACAAATAAGGATATCTGAATCTTTTAAAGATTCTTCTATTCTCAATTTTAGTTCTAAATAATTGTCTTTCACGATTCCTTTAGCTATTGCATCTGCTCCACAAGCTATTGTTGCATTTCTTATGGAATGAGTATTGGTATCATATATTTTTCCATAATCTAATTCTTCATCTTCTCTTACTAATTCATTTCCAGTGGAAATTACAGCTATTTTTGGCTTTTTGAAGACATTTAATTCTTTTATTCCCTGAGCAGCCAAAACTCCAATTTTATCTGGACTTAAAAATGTGTTTTTTTCTAAAAGTAACTTGTTTTTATTTATGTCAGACCCTTTTAATGCTAAATCTTGATTTGGAGCTACACTTTTTAAAATGTAAACATCGTCTCCTTGACGTTCACTAAATTCAATCATAGCTATTGCATTAGATCCTTTAGGAAGTGGAGCACCAGTACTTATTTCTATACACTCCCCATCTTCAATAGTTTTTGCACTGTAAGATCCAGCTTCAATACTATCAATACATTTCAATTTTTTTGGAGATTCATCACTTGCCCCAAAGGTATCTTTAGCTTTAACAGCAAAACCATCCATCAAAGAACGATCAAAAAGAGGAAGATCTATAGAACTCATAATGTCTTCAGATATAACCCTACCATAGCTATTTTCTATATTTATCTTCTCTTGTTCAGGGGAATATTCATTAAAAAGATCTTTTATTATCTTTTTAGCTTCTCCAACTTCTTTTATTTTTAAAAACTCAGTTCCCATAGTAACTTCCTCAACAGGCATTTGCTATTTATTTTATTTATTCTATTTATTCTACTTATTCCATTTATTCTATTTATTCTACTTATTCCATTTATTCTATTTATTCTACTTATTCCATTTATTCTATTTATTCTATTTATTCTACTTATTCCATTTATTCTATTTATTCTATTTATTCTACTTATTCTATTTATTCTACTTATTCCATTTATTCTATTTATTTGTTATTGAAATTATTTTTATTAAGCTATATTAGACTTATAATTATTTCATTTATTTTCTTATTTTTAGATTTTAAGGATTAAAATTAACTTGTATCATAACTCAGATATTAATTAACTAAAAATATAATCATTATTTAAGTATTGAATATAAATTTAAGCTTTGATTTTTAGACATATTACCTAATTTTTTATAATTTACAATAATTTAATTGATATTCATTATAAAGTATTATATACCAAGAAAAATATAATTTATTATTAATATAATTGTATTATATTAATTGTATTATTTAATCTTCATACAACTTTAATAATTTATATTAATTATCTTGGAATTAGAAAATCCTAATGGGTTTCTTTATTTTAAGTATATTGTACATTTTCTGATAATAATCTTATAATTTTATAATTTAATTCTTTATAATAATTAGGGATATTCTGTTGGATCAAAGTAAATGGAGGAGAGTTTTTGTCAAGAGATCAAGGAACACAAGAATTTAAAAGAGTAAGAACACCACGAAGAGGAGAAATACCTGGAGTAGTAGAACAAATCATGGGTCATGGAAAACTTAAGGTTAGATGTTCAGATGGCCATATTAGAATGACCCGTATTCCCGGAAAAATGAAAAAAAGGATTTGGATTAGGGAAGGAGATGTAGTTTTAGTTAAACCATGGGATTTTCAAACTGATGAAAAAGCAGATGTTATTTGGAGATACACTAGAACAGAATCCAATTGGCTTGAAAGAAAAGGTTATTTAAAGATGTAATATTATTTTATTTGTTAATTTCTTTTAACTATTTTCATATTAATCTTATTTCCTTTTAATATTAGTTAATTTTATAATTAAAGGATATTATTTTGTATTGTATTAATAAATTAGTTTATTATTAGTGAATTGAAGGATATTATTTTGTATTGTATTAATAAATTAGTTTATTATTAGTAATTGAAGGATATTATTTTGCATTGTATTAATAAATTAGTTTATTATTAGTAATTGAAGGATATTATTTTGCATTGTATTGATAAATTATTTCATTATTGAGTAATTAATGATATTATTTTGTATTGTATTATATTGATAAATTATTTCATTGTTTAATTTTTTTATTTAAATAAGTATTTTAAAAAATAATTAACTTTTTTATTCTTTTTATTTGAGGTTGCTATGGATCCTAAAATAACTAAAGCTGATGAAGAAATACAGAAAATTATCTCTAAAAAGAGACTTAAAAGTGTTGAAGATAGAAGGGTAGGTAGTGAGATATTTGATGAGCAAACTCTCAAAACTCTTTATAAATTAGCTAACCATGGTTATTTAACAGTTTTAAATGGAGCTATAAGTACAGGAAAAGAAGCTAATGTTTTAAAAGGTATTCATGAAGATGATTCTCGTGTTGATTCATTTGTAGCTGTTAAGATTTATAGAATAGCTACTTCTGATTTTAAGAAAATGCAATACTATATTCAAGGAGATCCTAGATTCAATGTTAAATCAAATAATAAACGACAGTTAATCACATCTTGGGTTAATAAGGAATATAGAAATTTACTAAGGGCTCATGAGGTAGATGTTAATGTACCAAAGCCTATAATAGCTATGAACAATGTCTTATTATTGGAGTTCATTGGAGATGATTTAGGAAATCCTGCACAAACTGTAAAAAACCAACCCCCAATTGATGTAGATGAATTTTTAAATAAGCTTCTAATTGAAATGAATAAGTTCATTAATGAGGCTAATTTAGTTCATGGTGATTTATCTACTTTTAATATTCTTAATAAAGATGAAAAGCCGGTAATTATTGATGTTTCTCAATCAGTTGTTAGAGATCATCCAATAGCTAACGATTTACTTATTAGAGATATTAACACTATATTTAAAGAGTTTAAAAAGATGGGGGCTTCTGCAGATCTTGAAGAGATTAAAGCTGCTTTGAATTTAGATATCGATTTAACTACATGAAACATTTTATTATAAATACTCAATCATTATCGTCATTTTTTAATAATTAACTTTTTTAGTATTCTATTGTTTAGTATTCTATTATTTATTATTCTATTGTTTAGTATTCTATTGTTTAGTATTCTATTGTTTAGTATTCTATTTGATAAAAAGAATATTATCATCATTATAATATTAATAAGTGTTATTTAATTCAATGAATAAGAATAACAATGATTATTACTTTTTTAATGCTCTTATTGATTATCTTTATATAATTTTATTTATTAATATTTAATTAGTTGTGTAAACTCTTTAAATAAAATAATGATATAAATAATAATATATAGTATAATAGATAACAAAATATCAATAATAATTAATTTACTAAAAAATTAGGGATTTATATTATTATATATTTAATTGATAAATTGATAAATATTTTTATTTATAGAGGTGAACAATTTGCCAACTACAGAATACCTTAAAATTCCTCATGATAGAGTAGGAGTTTTAATAGGAACCAATGGTGAAACTAAACAGAAAATTGAAGGAATAACTAAAACTCATTTAGATGTTGATGGAGAAGAGGGAACAGTTGTAGTTTCCCCAACTGATGATATGGAGGATCCACTAGGAGTATGGAAAACAAATTATATTGTGAAAGCTATTGGAAGAGGATTTAATCCAGAAATAGCTATTAAACTTAATGCCGATGATGTTTATTTGGAGATAATGAAGTTACCTCTTTATGTAGGGAAATCTAAAAAGGCCCTAGCAAGACAAAAAGGAAGAATTATTGGTCAAGATGGTAAAACTAGAGAACTAATCATTAACATGGGCGAAGTTGACATGGCTATTTATGGAAAAACTGTTTCATTAATTGGTGATCTTGAAAATGTAATGGTTGCTAAAGAAGCAGTAGAAATGATTCTTAATGGTTCAAGACATAAATCAGTTTATAGCTTTTTAGAAAATAAAAGACGCGATAGAAAAATGAAAGAATTTAAAGCTGTTGTAGGAATTGAAGATGATAAAATTGAGTTTAGAGATGATTTAGATTAACTATTACTTTAAATAATTCATACCTCTAAATATATATTCAACTTCTTATTAGCTATTTACTAGATATATTTAGCACTGACTAGCATCCTCTAGTATTAGCTATTAATTCAATTTATCTAGTTTATTCTAGTCTTATATAGTTTTAGTTTTATAGCTATTGTAGCTATTTTTCTAGTTTTAATCAATAGATCTTTAATCAATAGCATATTAGATGATTTAACGGAATCATATTTTTCTGTTCATGTAATTTTTCATTTTAATTAATTGATATTGTATTAATCATGTCTTTTAAAATATTATATTTTAGAATCAAGTTCCTTTAACTAGACATAAGAAAAGTTTATTTAATACTGTTTAATTTATTACTATTTCAAAAAATTTGATATAACAATGCAAAAACCTTATATAGCCAACATGACATATATAGGGACTGAGTAATATATGGTATTTTTGATATATAACTTACTGTAATATAATTTTATCTGAATAATTATAGGAACTTATTCTATCTGAATAATTATAGGAATTTCAGAATTATTTTTATGAATTTTTTGTTTAAATTTTAATAATGAATGGATTAACTAATAATAATTAAATTAAAATTACTTAAATTTTAATAATGAATGGATTAGCTAATATTAAATAAATTAAAATTACTTAAATTTTAAATTTTTATATAGGAGGTTAAGTTTGTCTCAACAAGCATCAGAACTCTTTGACAATTTTCAAGAATTGACACCTTCAGAGTTCTTTAGAAAAAATAAGCAAATGTTAGGATTCACTGGTAAAATAAGGTCTTTAACCATAGTTTTCCATGAACTAATAACTAATAGTTTTGACGCTGCTGAAGAAGCAGGAATTCTTCCAGAAATTAAAATAGATCTTAAAAGAATAGATAAAGATCATTATTTACTTAGACATTCGGATAATGGTCCAGGAATCCCTGAAGACTATATAATGAAAGTTTATTGTACCATGTTCGCAGGTTCTAAGTTTAGGAATATCCAATCAAGAGGTCAGCAAGGTTTAGGATGTAGTGGTTGTGTGTTACTATCTCAAATGACTACTGGTGAGCCTGCAAGAGTAGTATCTGCTTATGAAGAGGGAGACAAACTTAAAGGCGTTAAACTAGAATTTAAAATGGATGTTAAGAAAAATAAAGGCATGCTTTTAAAAAGAGAGGATTATGATGCAAAACACACTGGTGTTTGTGTAGAGCTTGAATTTAAAGATGTATCTTACTCATTAGCTGAGCAAGGAGCTTTTGAATACATTCGTAGAACTATAATAGGTAATCCTCATGCTAAAATAATATTTAGGGATCCTACTGGTCATAAATATATATTTAATAGGGCTGCAGATATGGTTCCAGTGCTTCCTAAAGAGGTTTTACCTCATCCCAAAGGTGTAACTGCAGATGATTTAATTTTTATGGCAAAACACACTGATAAAAGACGATTTAGAAGTTTACTCACTAGTTCTCTTTCAAGAATGTCAAATAAGAGAATAAGTGAAATCGAAGAAATAACTGGAATTGATTTAAATAAGCGTCCTAAGGATATGAAATGGGATGAAGCAGAAGAAATTGTCAATGCCTTTTCTAAAATGGATTTTATGGCCCCTCCAACTTCTGGACTTATTCCTATTGGAAATGAACAAATTGAAGATGGAATGAAAGAAATCCTTAAACCTGAATTTATAACTGCAACTACTAGAAAACCTGTTACATATAGAGGTGGAGTTGCTTTTATCATAGAGGCAGGAATAGCTTATGGAGGAAATTCTGGTCGACTTGTTAATGAAACAAGAAAAGCAGAAATTATGAGGTTTGCAAATAGAGTACCATTAACTTTTGATCAAGGTAGCTGTGCAATTACAGAAGCTTTAAAAAGCATAGATTGGAAACGATATGGGTTAAGAGATTTAGACAACACTCCTGTTACAATATTTGTAAATATAATCTCTACTCAAGTTCCTTATTTATCAACTGGTAAACAAAGTGTAGCTCCAGAACCTGAAATAATTCATGAAGTTAGGCAAGCTACCATGAAAGTAGGTAGAAAACTTCAAAAATATTTAAGAGCTAAAAAAGCAGCTAAAGAAGAAGCTTTAAGATCTAGAATATTTGAAGAATATGTACCTGCAATTCTTAAGGAATCTGCAGCATTAGCAGAGACAGAGGTTCCAGAGTATCAAGAAGTCCTAGCTAAAGTTACAAGGCGCTCATTAGCTGAATTATTAGGTGAAGATCCTGATAAAGTTGAAGAAGAAGTTGAAGAAGAACTTACTTCAACTATTGATGATGTTGAAGAAGAAAAAAATCCTGATATTGAGGATATAGACTAAGGGAGGAATGGATAAAATGACAGATGTAAAAGAAAAGACTAAGTTAAATAGAAAAGAAATCACCTACAATAAATTAAAAGGTCTAGGTCAAGATATTATCAATGATGTGACTGAAAAGAAAATTCCTACTTTAAGTGTTCCTTCTCGTGGTACCTCAAACATCGTTTATGATGATGCTAAACGTTACTATGTATTGGGGGATAGATATGGTAAAAGATCTCTTGGTAATGTGAAACAAATTAAAAAAATAGGGCAAATGGTTCATGTAGCTAATTTTTGTAAAGATTTAGTTCAAAGAGAAAAAACAGCTACTTTAAGGGAGATGTATTATGTTAGTGAAGGTTGGGGAATTGGATTTGACAACCAACAAGAATCTAACATAGTTGGAGAAGATATTGAAGTTACATTGGGTACCACTCGTGAAGATTTGGGATTAATGCCTGAGGAAGATGGAGCTTCTGTTTATGGAAACATTGTTCTTCAAGAAGGAGATATTGAAATCAATGCCTTGAAATCAGGTAAATCTGGATATACAATATCTCCAACAATAGATGAAGTTGATTTTGTAGGCCATGATGTTAAAAGAGTAATAGCTGTAGAAACTATGGGGATGTTTCATAGGATGGTCCAAGAGAAAGCTTATGATAAATTTGATACCTTAATTGTAGGGCTTAAAGGACAAGCTGCAAGAGCTACAAGAAGATTTTTAAAGAGAGTTAATGAAGAACTCAATCTTCCAGTTTACATATGCAACGATGGAGACCCTTGGGGGTTTCACATAGCTATGGTTATCATATCTGGTAGTGCGAAGTTAGCCCATGTTAATCATGATTTAGCTACTCCTAATGCTAAATTCTTAGGGGTTTCAGCCTCAGACATAATTAATTATGAACTTCCAACTGATCCCTTAAAGGATATCGATGTCTTAAGATTAAAAGAGCTAGCAAAAGACCCAAGATACAGAGATGAAGCTTGGCAGAATGAGATTAAAAAGATGCTTAAAATAGGTAAAAAAGCAGAACAGCAATCTTTTTCAAAATACGGATTAGAATATGTAGTTGATACATACTTCCCTGAAAAATTAGATGCAATGGAATAATTATATTACTTTTTCTTTTTTTATTTTTTAAATTCTTATTAATATTTTTTTATCTTTTAATATTCAGTTTAGATAGTTAGTTTTTTTATTAGTATATCAGTTTAGATAGTTAGTTTTTTTATTAGTATATCAGTTTAGATAGTTAGTTTTTTTATTAGTATATCAGTTTAGATAGTTAGTTTTTTTATTAGTATATCAGTTTAGATAGTTAGTTTTTTTTATTAGTATTCAGTTTAGATAGTTAGTTTTTTTATTAGTATTCAGTTTAGATAGTTAGTTTTTTTATTAGTATTGAGTATTAGATGGTTAGTTTTTTTATTAGTATCCATTCTAGATAGTTAGTTTTTTATAGTCATAATTACTAATTACTGATTGAGTGTAAGTTTTCTTTGTTGTTAATTTAATATAATAAACACTAATCAGTTTTTTCTTTTTTCAATAGAGGAACTTTTCACTTATACACCCATTTTTAGAAATTAAACTGCTCTATAAACGTGGGTTCTTCTTCTAGTTTTTCCTGTAAATCTTTTAGTGAAATAGAATTACTTCCTTGACTTGCCATTCTAATATTTTTATGGATTTCTAATTCTAGATCTTTTATTTTCCAGTATGAAATCATTTCTGCTTCGAAATTGTCAAATCCTAAGTAATTTTTGTTTTTATTGATTATTTTGTACAGTTCTTCTTTTTCCTCATCACTACTATCCATTCTTAATTCTCTAATGGCTGTTATGGTTTCAGAGTATATTTCTGAAATTTTCTCATCTGTCATATAAGGTAATTATAGTTTATATAATAATAAACTTTAGAAAGAGCTGATGAAAAGTAACTTTAATCATAAAAAAGAAATTAGTAAAAAAGAAAAAACTAAATCCTTATTTTTCATGATCATAATCAAAACCAAGTATATGATTAATAAGAAACTATGAAAAATCTTGTCAAAAACAAACTTTAATAAGTAATATTTATTACATTAGTTCAACAAAAAAACTATAAAAGTGTTATTTTCTTTAATCATTCATATAAAATATGAAGTAAAAAATAAATAATGAAAGTAAATAAAAAAAGCATGCTAAAAAGTCATTAAAACTAAAGGAACATAATCGTTCTTAATTATAAAACAATTCTATAATTATTAAAATCATTTTATATTTTGGAGTTAAAGGATATGAAATCAATAGCTATAAATGGATATGGGACAATTGGAAAAAGAGTGGCTGATGCTGTTTCAGCTCAAAATGATATGAAAGTGATTGGGGTTAGTAAAACTAAACCTGATTTTGAAGCAAGAATGGCTGTAAATAAAGACTATGACTTGTATATAGCTATTCCTGAGAGGGAAAAGTTGTTTGATCAAGCAGGGATTGAAATAGCTGGAACTGTTGATGAAATGATTCAAGATGCAGATATAGTTGTGGATTGTACTCCTGGTAATGTAGGTCCTGAAAACCTTGAAAAATACAAAAAAATAGGGGTAAAAGCTATTTATCAAGGTGGTGAAGATCATGACCTCACTGGATTATCTTTTAATTCATTTTCTAATTATGATGATTCATTTGGTGCTGATTACTCTCGTGTTGTATCTTGTAATACAACAGGTCTTACAAGGAGTTTAAAACCAATTGATGATTTATGCGGTATAAAAAAAGTTAGGGCAGTCATGGTTAGACGTGGTGGAGATCCTGTTCAAGTTAATAAAGGACCAATAAATGCAATTGTTCCTAATCCTCCAACAGTTCCTTCTCATCATGGTCCTGACTTGAAAACTGTAATGGATGGTGTAGATATCACTACCTTAGCTTTACTCGTTCCAACCACACTTATGCATCAACATAACTTAATGGTTGAGCTTGAAAATGATGTAGCTATTGATGATGTAATTGATACTTTTGAAAACAGATCTCGAGTATTATTATTAAATGCAAGTGAAGGTTTAAGCTCAACAGCTGAATTTATGGAATATGCTAAAGAGCTTGGAAGAAGTAGAAATGATTTATTTGAAATTCCAATTTGGAAAGAATCTCTTAACATCGTTGATGGGGAACTTTTCTATATGCAAGCTGTTCACCAAGAATCAGATGTAGTACCTGAAAATGTAGATGCAATAAGGGCAATGTTAGAGTTAGAATCTGACAATGAAAAATCAATAGCTAAAACAAATAAAGCTATGAATATTTTATAATCTTTCTATTTTTAATTATTTTTAACTATTTTTATTCTATCTTCTAATTTATTTACTAATTATTTCATTTTCAATAATGTTATAATTTCAAAGTAATACTAAATTTAAATAAAAAAATATCATGTAATAAAATTAATATAATTTATATTACAAAATGGATAGGTTATATATTAAATTTAGATTTTAATAAAATAAAGATTAAATTATTAAAAGACAATAATGATTTAAAAGGATTTGATTGTTAAAATAAAAATTTAAATGAACTTTTAACAGAAGATACATTATTTCAAAAGAATATAATACTAAACACTAGCTATATTGCATTTTATGTTGGATAGTATTTTAAATCTTTTTTATTCATGAATAGCTATTTTTCATAATTTTTTCTTTATTTATAATATTTTTTAGTTTATTGTGTCGTGGTCAAATTTCTAGAAGAATAATTAAAAATAATTTTCATGTTTATTATCTGAATTTAATTAGTGAATTTAGATTAATTTTTATAAATAACAGCTATTTAAATTTTAATAATCTTTTAAATGAAAAATAATCACTGAAATTTAAAATAAAGAAATTTAATTTATGTAAAAAGGCTTTTTACCACAGTTTATATCGTGGATTTCTTTTTTATTAATCCAGTAATTCATTATAGTGTCTTAGTTAAAAATTTTTATAAATTTAAGGTTTAGGATTTTTATATAAATCTTTTAGAAATTATTAAAAAATTTGTTATGATAAGTATGAATTCATAATTTTTAATGTAATTTTATAAATTTTTGAGTAAACCCAACATATTCCTCCTTTTTTCTATTCTCTTATTTGTTTTTCTGTGTGTGTTTATAATTGTTTTTTGATCATTAGATTTATCAAGACAGCTATTTAATAATTTAAGAATTTTTCGTGATAGTTACTTAAATGAAAAGAATCGGTGGAAAATTAGATGATGGGTTAGATAGGTTGTTTTTGTAAAAGGGTTGATTTTTTTGTTTATTTTTTTGTTTTGTTGTTTGTGTGTTCTTTGTATGTTTAGGGGGGGGTGGGGGTAGTCTATGGTTTTGTTCTTGCTGTGTGGTTTCTCTTTGTTTTTGTTTTGGGGTGTGTAGAAGTGATATCTTTATATATGGGTAATTGCTATAAGTATGTTTGTCCAGTAGTTAAAAGTTAATAGTTTAATAGGATACTAACTGTTCTTTAGATGACTAACAAGTTTTTTTTATTTATTAATTAATAAGATATGGTTAGTAGTTGATTGTTAAGCATTTTTTTAGTTTTTGATATAGCTGGATGGTATGTTGAGATATTATATTTTAATGATGAGGTGAAAGATATTATGAATAAGTTTAAAAAGACGTCTTTTGTGATGGTCTTATTGTTGCTTTTTGCTTTGTTGGTAATGGTTGGTT
>NZ_LWMW01000124.1 GCF_001639285.1 Methanobrevibacter cuticularis
TCATAATATATATTTTTTTAATAATAAAATTATTAAAGATTATTTTAGAAATTAAAGATAATAACAACTTATATTTATGAAATAGATTAATATTCCAATAAACCATTGATTAGAATCTTTTCTTTCAGGACTATATTTTCAGTTAGTCTATATGTATAAATACTTATTAAGTTTTTATAAATATTTATTTTCCAATATAAACATTTGAATTTTTCAATTATAAACAAAGTGTAAAGAGTACATGTAGAGTAATAATTTTAAAGATGAACCTCTGTTAAAAATAGTATTTTAAAAAATAAATTGTTTTAAAGAATAATTATTATTTTCAATAAATATTTCATCCCACAAAATTTTTGAGTGTTTTCGATGATTTAATATCTAAAGTTCTATTTCCAAATCAGCCCATTGTTCACATTGTGCTATAACTATATCTAATGCATATTCATGATCTTTTGGAGGATAATCATATTTTTTTAACAATCTCTTAACAATCATTCTCATTTTAGCTCTAGCACTATTTTTCTTTTGCCAATCTATAGTTCTGTTTTTATTAAGTGCATCAGTTAGCTCATGAGTCATTTTAATAAGGTCTTCATTATCAATGAAGTCATGAATATTTTCTGGTTTAGCTAAAGCATCATAGAATGCCAATTCTTCATTATTAAGCCCCAAATCTTTTCCAGCGTCTTTAGCCTTTTTAATTTCCTCTGCAATATCCAAAAGTTCTTTAATAACTTCTTCAGTTTCAATTAAACCATTAATATACCTATTCATTGTGGTTTTCAGCATTTCTGAGAATATCTCTGATTTAACTATGTTTCTTCCCTTATATCCTGAAATCTTATCGTTAAGTAACTTTTTAAGTAATTCAATAGCTAAATTTTTCTCTGGGATCTGTGAAATCCTATCTAAAAAATCATCATCAAATAAATCAATTTCTTTTTGAGAGGTATCAATAATATTTACAATACCTTCAGATTTTATTGTAGTTTTAAGTAGGTTGTTTATAGTTTCATTTATTTCTTTAAGTGATTTTTGTCCAGGCTTATTAATTCTTGTTAAAGAAGTTCTAATAGCTTCAAAGAATGCTGCTTCAAATCTCTCATGTTCTTCTGCAATACTTCTACATAAAGATAAAGATTGTTTTAAAGCCAAAGCTTGCTTAACAAATGCATCTTTATTTTCTTTTTTAGATGGCTTTAAAAAGAAGTTAATTCCATATTTAATTGTTTTTGCTCTTTTTGAATTACTTTCATCAAAGAAATCTTTGTAATCAAATCCATGGATTAGATTTTGACATATTTCCAATTTTTCTTTAAATGTAGGATAAGCAGTTTTAGCTATGTCCATCTCACCATAATTTTCTTTATCACGAGAGGTGTAATCATTCATAGCTTTTCTTAAAGCTCCGGAAATTCCAATGTAATCAACAATTAAACCACCTTCTTTATCTCCATAAACTCTGTTAACTCTTGCAATGGCTTGCATTAAAGTATGATCTTTCATTGGTTTGAAAATATACATTGTAGCAAGTGAAGGGATATCAAAGCCAGTAAGCCACATATCAACAACAATAGCTATTTTAAAATCATCTTCATTGTCTTTGAATTTATTAGCTAATTCGATTTTATCTGATTTAGTTCCTATAATATCATGCCAGTCTTCAGGATCCTTATTGCTTGAACTTGCGACGATATTTACCTTATTTTCCCAGTTTGGTCTAAGTTCTAAGATTTTTTTATAAATTTCAATAGCTATTTTTCTTGAATAAGCAACAATCATAGCTTTTCCTGTAAGAATGTATTGTCTGTCATTTTCATAGTGATTAATAATATCATTACATAAAGATTCTATGGTTTCTGGAGCTGCAAGAAGTTCTTCCATTTTGCTTAATTCATGTTTACTCTTTTCAATAGCATAAGGTTCAGCTTCATCAGCTAATTTATCATATTCCCCATCAATTTGTTTTAATAAACTTTCATCAAGTTCTAAATGAATTGCACGACTTTGATAATAAATTGGTCTAGTTGCACCATCTTCTACAGATTGTGTCATGTCATATACATCTATATAATTACCAAAAACTTCAATTGTACTTTTATCTCTTTTAGATATTGGAGTTCCAGTAAAACCAATAAAAGTAGCATTAGGAAGATTATCCCTAATCTTTCTTGCTGTTCCAACTGACACCTTACCTGTTTTTAAATCAACTTTTTCTTCAAGTCCATACTGGCTTCTATGTGCCTCATCAGATATTACAATAATATTGTTTCTATCACTTAATGATTCATCTGATTCTTCAAATTTCTGCATTGTAGTGAAAAATATGCCATTTGCCTTTCTATCTTTAAGTAATTTTACTAAATGTTGCCTATTATTTGCTTGAACTGGAGTTTGCCTAAGAAAATCACTACATTTACTAAATTGTAAAAATAATTGATCATCCAAATCATTACGATCAGTAATAATAACAAAAGTAGGAGAATTAAGGACTTTTTGAAGCTTTTTAGTATAAAAAACCATAGATAAAGACTTGCCACTACCCTGAGTATGCCAAAATACTCCGCCTTTACCATCTCCCCTATTTATCGCTTCACAAGTAGTGTTTATTGCTTTATTAACGGCATAAAATTGATGATAAGCAGATAAAATTTTTACATTTTCTTTTTCATCCTTAGAAAAGAGATTGAAGTTTTCTATAACATCTATGAATCTGTTTTTTTCAAAAATTCCATTAAAAAATGTATCATAATCAGCAAACTGAGTAGATTCATAACTACCATCAGTAGTTTTCCACTCCATGAACCTATCTTCATTTGCAGTTATTGTTCCTGCCTTAGAAGTAGTTAAATCACTCATTACACAAAAGCAATTATAAGTAAATAAGGAAGGAATTTTGTCCATGTAATTTTTTAACTGAGTATAAGCCTCAGATGAATCAGTTTCTTCTCTTGATGGAGATTTTAATTCAATTACAACTAAAGGTAAACCATTTACAAAAATAATTACATCAGATCTTTTTTCTTCATGTTCTATAACTGTCCATTGATTTATAACTTTGAAAAAATTATTTTCAACATTTTCAAAATCAATCAGTTTTACAATTAGATTTTTTTCTTCATCATCCTCATAATAATTAACTGAAACACCATTTTGAAGAAAATAAGTAAACCTAGAATTTTTATCAACTAAGCTACCAATACCAATATCTTTTAATTTGTTAATAGCTTCTGTAATAGCTATTCGAGGTAAATCCCTATTTATATAAGACAAACTACTTCTTAAATCCTCTTCAAACAATGGACTTCTATAATCTCTTTCCACATCAGGACCATACCAATGTTCATACCCTAAATCCTGAAACAATTCAATAATTGCATCTTCATAATTATCTTCAGCAAAAGACATTTTCATTCCTCTTTTGTTCTTCTTTATTCCATTTTATTACTTGTTATTATTATTTCTCTTTATCTTCTTTCAAAAATAATCCAGATAAATTGTTTATAAAGGACTTAATAATATAATACTATTAATATTAATCAATAATATATTTATAATTATATTTTGTTTCATATTATTAATATTGTTGATAATATGCAATAAAATAATATAGATGGATTAAGAATATAAATCATAATTTAATTTTGATTATTAAATTACTAAAACAGAAAATTGAAAATTCATTAAAAGTTTTAAAAGCTTTTATTTGTAAAAAATTCAACGAATTAAAAGACCATATTTCAAAAATCAGCGTTCGAAATGTCAATTTCACCATTCATCAATTTTGGAAGCATAATATCTCTCAATTCAGTTAATTTAAAAATTTCTCTATTATTAGTTGAAATTTGTATGTATATTTTTTCAATTATGCCACCAAGCTTTTCACAAATTGATAAATCTTGTGGTAATGCAATTTTATAGTCTGGAACTGCTTTTTTATTTAAATGAAGAACTGTAGTTCCATTAACATATCCTAATGCATGTCCTTTGAATCTGTAATTGTCTAATATTGAAACTAATAAAAAATTATTTATTTGTGGAATTTTAGAAGAAACTTTTACCAAGTCCATTGACATTATTATTTTATCATAATTCATTTTATTCAAAAGAATTGCAGCATTCCCAATTATATCTGCATTTTGAGTTACATCTGTATGAGCTACAATAACATCAAACAAATTAACAAAGTGATAATCTTTTATTTTATCAGAGAAAATTATTTCTTTAAATCCATCTAATTTAAATCCACCATTTCTATCAAAATTCTTTATAGTTACCATTGCATTGTTTGATTCTTGTAATTCATTTCCTTTATAAGAATAACCGTTAAAAACATCGAATATGTCTTTTAATTCTATAATATCCCATTTTTTTGGAATTAATCCTAATTCAGACTCTTTCATGCCATTTTTTTTAAACGGGTCGAAATCAATAAACCATGCCTTAAATAATAGTTTTATTATTTGTTGTAAATTATGATTTATCTTATTATTAATTGAAATTTTTTCATCAATATATTTTAATTTTTCCACAATCCATGTTTGTTTCTCTAAAGAAATATCTGGAACTTCATATTTCATAATAGCAGTTTTATCTCCTCTGGGCATCTTAGTTCCTTTTGCTGTTAGAGTTGCGTATTCAAAAAACTCATCATTAGAAAGAATATAGTATAAAAATAATGGATGAATGTTCTTTTTTGGCCTCAAAACTAATATATCTCCAGAACATCCTCCATCATAATTTGCAAACCATATTTTTTTGAAATAAGGTCTTATATTTGATATTAAAACATCATTTTTTGAAAAAGTGTTAATACTATTCGTAGAAGGTAATTTTTCAGCATTTCTTACGCCTTCTCGATTAGGAAGCATATTTTCTGTAGATATATAGTTATGAAGATTAATAGTATTCTCATTTATTTTTTCATTAATTTTAATTTTTTCACTAATCAAAGAACAAATATTGTGAAGTTCATAGTTCAAATTATCACCATTATTAACCTATAAATTTTCTATGAGCTATTTTTACATTATTTTGATTTACCATTGCATATTGCATGGTTGTGTCTATTTGAACATGTCCTAAGAGTTTTTGGACTTGTTCTATTGGCATTCCTTTGTCTATTGCATTTGTGGCTAAGGTTCTTCTGAATTTGTGTGGATGAACCTTATTTATATTTAATTGTCTTCCTAAATTTCTTAGCATTGTTTCTACTCCACCAATGCCTAAACGATTGTGTGGTTTATTTGTTGAAACAAATAAAGCTGGATTTTCATCATTTCTTTTGTTTATGTAATCTATTAAGTGAATTTTACATCGCGCATCGAAGTATACTTCTCTTTCACTTTCTCCTTTTCCAAAAACGATACATTCTCTTTCATGAAAATTTATATCATTAATATCTAAGTTTACAAGTTCCCCTACTCTTATTCCCGTCGAGATTAGTAGTTCTATTATTGTGAGATCTCTTATATTATTACAATTGTCTCTAAGAAATTCTAAATTTTCATCACTTAATACTTCTTTTACTACTCTTCCAGTTTTTATTTTGCGAATTCGACGGACTGGATTTTTTAAGATGTAATCTTCATCTTCTAACCAAGTGAAAAAACTTGAAAATATTCTTCTATTGTTATCAATAGTTACTTTACTAGAATTATTTTCTTCTTTAAATTTAGTTAAATATTGCCTAATATCATCAGTATCTAAATTATCTATATTTTTTTTAATATTATTTAATAGTTTGTTTATTGTAGATTCATAATATACTAATGTCTTTTCAGAACAACCTTCTACTTTTTTTGAAGATAAAAAGATTTTTAATAATTTTTCATTGGAAGTAAAATCATTTGAATTACATTTAACTTTCTTTTCAATTATTTCAACATCATTTAAACATTGAATAAGTACTTTTGTTAGTTTTGTACTTTGTGTGGCGTTTAATTGTGTTTTCATTTGATTTTGGATTTTAGTGATAATTTTAGTTTTCATATTTTAATTTTATTTTTTTAATAATTATATTTGATAAATCATAATTTAGAAGAGTTAATTCAATCAATTTATCATAGTTGGTTTATAGATTTTAATTTTCCAAATGAAAATGGAAGCAATTTTAAGGAATCTAATGGTGAAATGAAATCTTCATCTTTTGGTTTAGTTCCTGTAAACTGGAAAATAGAAAGTTTAGGTAATGGAAAATTATCTAAAATTATTGGATCAAGCATTGATACATTTAAAGGAAATAAGTATTATGTAGCCACCGCAGATATTAGTGATGCTGAATTAAACAATAATCTGACAATTATTACCATTGATGATAAACCAAGTAGAGCTAATATGCAACCTATTGAAAAAAGTGTTTGGTTTGCTAAAATGAAAGATTCTAGAAAATTAATTATGGTTGATGATTATTCCCAAGATTTGATTGATAATTATATATTTTCTACAGGGTTTGCTGGTTTAAAATGTACAAATGAAAGTTTTTATTATATATGGTCTTTTATACTTTCTAATCAATTTGATACAATGAAAAATAACTTAGCATTAGGAACAACAATGCAAGCAATTAATAATTCAAATATTAAAAAGATAGAACTTTTACATCCAGAAACAAAGATTCTTAACAAATTTAATTCAATTGTAAAGCCGATTTTTGAAAAAATATACGAAAATAACTTAGAAAAAAAGAATTTAACTTCATTGAGAAATAATTTACTTCCTAAATTAATGTCTGGAGAAATTAATGTTAGTAATGTAAAATTTTAAGTAAATTGTAAATTATGATTTATCTGTTTAATTAATTCAATTTTTTTGTCAAAATTTGATAAAAATTTGCCTATTTTTATTTGTTCTTCTAATGGGGGTGCATAGAACTCTAAATTTTCTAAAACATCTTTTTGAACTCTTTGTCTTCCTGAAGTCCCTACCATTGATTTAATAGCAGGGTCTCTGAACAAATCACTGACTGATAAGTAATAAATGTAATCTTTATCACTTTTATTCTCTTTTTCTCTAAGAACAATGAATTCTGTGGATCCAAATCCTATTTCCCCTTCATCTAGTATATTTACTTGTGATGTCTTTCCATTTTCTAAGCAAGGAGTTATCCTAGCCATTAAAGTGTCACCATTTCTAAATTTTGTACCTCCTTTAAACTCAGAAACTTCAAAATCAGTAATTTCTTTTGAATAGGGATTTATTTTATCCATTGAAACTTTTTTAGCAATTGAATTTTTAGATAGAGATTCTCTGGGATTAAAATCAATAATATCTTTTGCTTTTACTTTTTTCCATGAGAGATTCAATTTATCACCAAACATTAACATATAAACTTATGTAAGATATTTATTAATCTTATTTTTAATTATTATCCATTGTATTTACTTATTAAAAAGTCCAAAAGAGGATTTAAGAAGAAAAAGGCATATTCAATTATTATTTTATCTCTTGCAAAGTCAACTCTTTTTTGGCCATGAAACAAATTGTTTCGTGCAATATAAATGAATTCTATCATATTTTTAAAGTCAGAAAGATCGTTAATTTTTCCAAAATCTCCATCCCAATAATCTTTGCCATTAGTATCATTTATAAGTGGATAATCATTGAGATATTTTTTAATTTCAGAGAATTTTGACTTATCTAAAAATTTTATGTATTTTTCAGAGTTTTCCTCTTTTAATTTGTTAATATAATCTCTTTCAGCATTATTACCAATATTGTATTCATTTCTTATTAGAAGTATCAAAGCTATAAAATCAAGGGTGAATTTAATGAAATAATCTTTTTCATAAGAATTAGCTTCGTCATGCCAATAGTTGATACTGGTCCAAATTTCATCAGAATTCAAACCCAATCTCTCCCAAACTTTTACGAATATCCTTTTCTAATTCATTGGACTTTTTAAACAACTCATCCAATTCATTAGCCAATTCACTCATTTTTTCTTCAAATGGGATCCCATCATCTTCAGGGTCTTTAAATCCTACATACCTACCAGGAGTTAAAATATAATCATGTTTAGCTATTTTTTCAGTAGTAGCTATAGCTGAAAATCCTTTTTCTTCTTCTAATTTATCATTTTCAAAGTCTTCAAATGCTTGTCCAATAAGCCCTATATCTTCATCATTCAATTCTCTTAGCTTCCTTGAAACCATTATTCCCATTTCTCTGGCATCAATGAAAAGAGTTTTTCCTTTTTGTTTCTTATTTCTATTTATAATCCATAAGCAAACTGGTATTCCTGTTGTATAAAATAGCTGTGTTGGTAAAGCTACTATTCCTTCAATTAAATCGTTTTTAATTATATTTTCTCTTATCTTTCCTTCTCCACTTGTTGTTGATGATAAAGAGCCATTAGCTAATACTATTCCTAATTTTCCATTTGGAGCTAAATGATGTATCATATGCTGAATCCATGCATAATTCGCATTTCCTCTTGGAGGTATTCCATATTTCCACCTTACATCATCTTGTAATTTTTCTTGCCCCCATTTTTTTAAGTTGAATGGTGGATTTGCCAATATGAAATCTGCTTTTAAAGTTTTATGCAAGTCATTTAAAAATGTATCGCCATGGTGTCCACCTAAATCAGCTTCTATCCCTCTTATTGCAAGGTTCATTTTAGCCATTTTCCATGTTGTTGGGTTTGAGTCTTGACCATAAATAGAAATGTTTTTTATGTTTCCTTGATGGTTTTCAATAAAATTCTTACTTTGAACAAACATTCCTCCACTACCACAACATGGATCATATACTCTTCCATTAAATGGTTTTATTATTTCAATTAAGGTTTTTACAATACTTGCTGGAGTGTAAAACTCTCCTGCTTTTTTCCCCTCATTTTCTGCAAATTTGGATAAACAGTACTCATATGTTCTTCCCAAAATATCTTTTTTATCTCCATGATCAGCCATTTGTATATTTGTAAATAAATCTACAACTTCTCCAAGAACCTGTTTATTTAACTCTGGCCTTGAAAATGTTTTTGGAAGTATATCTTTTAATAAATGATTTTCTTTTTCAATATCCCTCATTGCTTCATCTATTTTAACCCCAATTTCTTCATTATGCGCATTTTTAGCTATTTCATTCCATCTTGCATCTTTTGGTACCCAAAAAACATTTTCAGAAGCGTATTCATCCTTATCTTCTTCAAATCCATCCCCTTCTTTAATTAATTCATCATATCTTTCTTCAAACTTATCTGAAATGTATTTTAAGAAAATTAGTCCAAGAACGACATGTTTGTATTCTGAAGCATCCATATTGCCCCTAAGTACATCTGCAGCTTCCCATATTTGCTTTTCAAATCCTATTTCTGCTGTATTCTTTTTAGCCATTTAATTTTCACCTGAAAATAGTTATAATATGTTAATTAGTTTTTAATAATAAAAATGTATTTATAAAAATAGCCTACTAAACAATCAAAATATTTAATATCCCTAATTAAATCATTGAACCTATCTACTAATTTATTGTTCTCTTCATTGCAATAAATGTTGTATCAGTTGACATTTTATCCTCTCGGATTAATTTTATTTTATAACATTACATAAATTGTTAAAATTAACATAAATCACTAATATATAATTGAACTTTTAATATATAAATAATATTATAATTTAATGGGGACTGTCAATTTGTTAGTTGATACAATTTTTAAAATTGAATTTTAAGCTTGAATTTACAAATACTTGATTTTTAGAAGAGAAATTTTTCTTACCAACTAACATTTTGACAGTCCCAATTTAATTAACAAATACATAAATATTTAAACAAACAAGAAAAAATAAGAATTAAGAAGATATAATAATGCTTATTTCACAAATAGCTATTATTTAATTCAAACTTTTTAAATAATCTATTTTTAAAGTGTTTTTTCTAAAATATGCATTTAACCAAGGATGAGTAAATTTGAGCTTAAAATTATCTGTTTTAGCAAGTGGATCTGGTGGAAATGTCATTTACATAGAAAGTGATGAAGTTTCAATATTAATAGATGTAGGTCTAAGTAAAAAAAGAACTGAAATTCTTTTAAACAAAATTGGTAAGGATTTAAATGATATTAAAGCTATTTTTGTTTCTCATGAACATGTAGACCATGTGAGGGGTGTTGGAGTTATTAATCGTTGCTATGACACAGCAATCTATGGAAATAAGGATACATTAACCTGTGATAAATTTAAAAAAACAACAGGTCTTATAAATCCAGCTTCATTAAAGGTTATAGAATCTGATGAAAGTATTATTTTAGGTGATTTAAAGATTACTGCATTTTCTACCAGTCATGACTCTATTAACTCTCAATTTTACATGATTGAGCATGAAGGTAAAAAATTGGTATGTTTAACAGATATTGGCCATGTGGACTGCGAACTTTTATCATTAATTAAATGTGCAGATGTTTATTTAATTGAAAGTAATCACAATGTAGATTTACTTTTAAATGGAAATCGACCAGAATTTAATAAACAAAGAATTCTCAGTAAAGTTGGTCATTTATCTAATGAAGACTGTGGAACTGTTTTATCCAATTGTATTAATGAAACTACACATACAATTGTACTATGTCATTTGAGTAATGACCACAACAATAAATCTATTGCATTAAAATCAGTTAAGAATACTTTATCTGAAAATTGTAGTTTTTTTTCAAATTCTCTTAATATTATAGCTTTCACTCAACAGGATGATCCTACTGATTTTATCAATGTTTAATAATTATTTTTGAATAAAATACATTATATTCTAAAATACAAAAAGAGATACAACACCAAATATACCTAAAATACAAAAAGAGATACAACACCAAATATACCTAAAATACAAAAAGAGATACAACACCAAATATACCTAAAATTAACAAATTTTACTAAATTTCATCATATTTCACCCAATGAAAGTATTAAAAATTAAAAAAATTAAAAAAAATAGAAATAAAAAAATTAAAAAAGAAATAGAAATCTTAATATAAATTTTAAAACTTTCTTAATGTTCATAGTTTAAAGACATCTTTTTTCCAGTATAAACATTAATAATGAAAAAATTCCGAATATGAGCAAGTAAATTCATATTCCAAGATTATCTGCAACTACGACATTTGCTATTTGAGGTAAAAGTAAAATTAAAACTAGTGATAGCCAAAAAAGACCAAATGCTATGAATACATTTCCTGCAAATGTGTTTCCAAATTTTAATTCAAATAATCCTGCAATAATCTCTGCAAAACCACCTAAAACTATAGCAACTGCTATAATTACCATTGAAAGATCAATTATTCCTAAATTACATAAGCTAAGTAAGATAGTTGTTATACCAAATCCGAATAATCCTAATGGAGTAGGATTTGAAACTGGATTCAGTAATTCTGTTGATGTCATAATTTTCCCCTATATAATATCTAATTATTGAAAATATTATTAGAATTCTTTTGGATTTCTAACAAATTTATACTAAAGATAAACAAATAATATAAAGATTATAGCTTTAGTAAATATTTTATTAAGATAGGGTAATCTAGTATTTGTTTATAGATTTTTTTAAATCATTTTAATCTAGTTTCAATCCAGTTATTCTTAAACCTCCATGATGAGATTTGTATTTTATATTCAAGCCAATTAGGAGTGGAGTGATTTTTTCAACAATTCTTGCTTTTTCTAAAGGCCCACAGTCAATACATTTGATGCCTGGTATTTTGTTGATTAAATCCATAGCTATTTTTTTAGATTCTGTATCATCTCCAGATACTAAGCAATCACAATCTATTTCTTCATTAAAATTCATTAGATGAGAATTACTAATATTGTTAAAAGCAGAAACAACAGCTACATTTTTATCAGTTAATATTTCAGCTGTTCGCTCAGCAGCAGATCCTTGCCATAGATCAACATATCGAGCAGGACTTCCACCAATAACTGTATCTAATGGAACAGTAGCATCGATTAATATTTTCCCATCTACAAAGTTTTCTACAGATTTTAAGGTTCCCATTTGGGCAGCTAAGGGAACGGTTAGTATTAATATATCTCCTTTATTTGCAGCATCTTCATTTGACATTCCAGAAAGATTTTGAATATCCTCTTTTTCTAATAATTGTTTAACTTTATCAACAGCATCTTCAGCTTTTTTAGCTTTCCTTGAACCAATGATAACTTTCTCACCAGCTTGAATAAAGCGAATGACAATTCCTAATCCTTGATCTCCAGTTCCACCTAATACTGATATTATCATAAGAATCCCACATTATAGTTATTTAAAAACTTATAGTTAAAAAATGAAATAGTTGTATTGTATGCAACTATAAGTTTTCATCAATTATGACAACAGGCTTGATTAAATCTTTAGGTTTCTCTTTCATTAACAATAAAGCTTCCTCAATTTTATCAAATCCATGGAAGACATGTGTTGCCATAAGTGCTGGATCCATACGACCATAGGTTACAATATCAGCTAATCTTTCCATTCTAACCCTTCCACCAGGACATAGTCCAGTAGCGAAATCTTTATCCGCCATTCCAAAACCCCATCCTTCACGACAAATTGGTAGAGTTTCACCATTTCCAAAATAGTTAATATTTGAAACTATAGATCCTGCTTTTGCAGCTCTAACAGCATCCAATATTATATCAGATCCTCCTCCAGCTATAATAACTGCATCAACACCTTCACCATCTGTTGCTTCTAGAATTTGTTCATCGGTTGCCCCTTCCTTATAAGATATTATATCTGTTGCCCCATATTTTTTAGCTACTTCAGTAGCTTTAGGACGAGTCCCTACTGCAAAAATTCTACCTGCACCTTGTAATTTAGCACCAGCTATCCCTGCTAATCCAACAGGACCAATACCTAGCACAGCTACTGTCCCTCCCATCGGAATATTAGCATTTTCTGCTCCCATAAAACCAGTTGATAACATATCTGGAATCATAACAGCTGCTTCAAGTGACATTCCTTCAGGTAAATGAGCAAGATTTGCATCAGCTAAATTAACATGGAAATATTCACCAAATACTCCATCTTTAAAGTTCGAAAATTTCCATCCACCAAGAGGTCCTGTAGTTTGTGAAGGGAATCCTCTTTGAGCTGCTTCATTATCCCAATCAGGAGTAATAGCTGGAACAATTACCCGGTCTCCAGGTTTAAAATCTTTAACTTCGCTTCCAACCTCGTCAACAACACCTAATGCTTCATGTCCCAAAATAAGATTATGTCGATCTCCAATTGCTCCTTCCCATACAGTATGTATGTCTGAAGTACATGGTGCAAGAGCTAATGGTCTTACTAATGCATCGCGAGGATTTATTTCAGGTTTATCTTTCTCAATCCAGCCAATTTCACCTATTTTCAACATTGCTAATCCTTTCATTTAATCACCTATCTTATAGTTTGTTTTATTATATAGAGTGTAACATTTTATTCAAAAATAAAATATTTAATTAATTTGAGACTAATAATAATTATCATGATTATTAATGATAAATTATTAAATATCTGAAATTAATATATAAAATCAAACAACAATTGTATATTAATAATACAACTAATAAAAAAAGAAAATGAAAATAATAGTTAGTATTTGGTTGTGTTCCTGCTAAAAATTACTATATTTTTACATTAAATATTATATTATATGAAATGCTATAAATATACTCTAAAATATAGATATTTGTATAACCATATAAATAGTTTCCTATATAATGAGGGTGTAAACTTTCGTGGAGTTTTTTTATTTTTTTGTTTAGATTGGGGGTTTTTCCATGTGAAGTGCTAGATATTCTAGTAATCCTTCGTTTGTTTTGAATTTGTGTGTTGTTTCTAATTTTTGTGTTTTACTGTAGTGTTGTTCTGCTTGATTGGATGTTCTAGGTATGAAATTATCTCTAGTGAACTGTGTGAGGCTTTCGATGTTTGGAATTATTTTATCAGCCAGTAATATTATTATTATCTCTGGTAATCTTTCTGATTTATTTAATATAGTTTCATATCTTTTTAAACATTCATTTTCATCGTAAGTGCGGAATATGTTGTTTATTTCAGTTAAATATCGGAGAGTTGCCATTT
>NZ_LWMW01000125.1 GCF_001639285.1 Methanobrevibacter cuticularis
AATCCAATAGCTTCGATTTCGTTTATTAGAAAGTCTACTGTGTCTTTTAAAGTTTCTCCTTTTTTAACATGTTTTACAGCTAAAGTGTAGCGTTTGTTTCTTAATATTATGTATATTGAAGCATAAGCATGAAATTGACTAGTTCCTTGTTTAGGTTTGGTTTTTATGGTATCACCATTGTTTTTTTCCTTTCCATAATAAGGAATGTTAACAAAATCAATAGCAAAGATGTTTCGTTTCTTACGCACGGTTTTAATCCCATGAATCTTTAAAGATTCATTTAAACTCTGCTGAATTCCATCTAAATTAATATTACGAAGCCTATATCTAATTGTTCCTTCTGAAGGAGCATCAATACAAAGATTACTAACATTACTAACACTAGTTCGAGAAGCAGCAGCATTAAGAAGATGATGAACAATCGTTTTATCATTATACACAGCATTAGGGGCTGATTTCAACTTTAACATATCTTTAACCACATTCACCGAAAGATTTAATACATCATCATTCAATAATATCTTATGTGGTGTGTTGTTTTTTGTTTGCATACATAATAATACACACCACCATAATATTAATACTTTACGAACTACTGATAATTGATTGATTAGAGGATTGAAGGAGATAAACAATGAATATGACAGAAATGGTAGAAACTATTGTTTATAAAAACAAAAAATATGAAAAAAAAGAAGAAGAAATAGTATCTGATGAAACCATAAATTTAGTTATCAATGATACTCTAACAAGAAATTTTTCAATCAGTCCAAATCATTTAAAAGATTTCAGTATAGGTTATATGCTAGGAGAAGGATTAATAACCAGTGTGGATAATGTTGAAAATCTTGAAATAAATGAGAACAAAATCATAGCTACCATTAATTTAGAAGATTTTGACATTAGAAAAGAGCTTGTAGTGGGGTCAGATTGTTTTGGAGGGTGGAGAACTAAGATTGATCTTATAAACAAGGTAGAATCAAATTTCACAGTTGAACCTAAAGAGCTATTAGAAAACATTGAAAATCTCCGAAAACGTGCTATCACTTGGAAAAGGACAGGTGGAACTCATGTAGCGGCATTAATAAATAATATTAGTGTCAATGAAGAATTTATTCTAAGAGAAGATGTTAGTAGACATGTTGCTGTAGATAAAGTAATTGGAGCAGCAGCTCAAAAAAAAATAGATTTTAAAAATTCATATATCATATACAGTGGACGAATGCCAGCAGATATGTTAATAAAAATAGCTAGAGTGGGAATACCATTAATAGCTTCCAATGCAGCCCCAACTTTTTCAGGGTACAGTGTTGCAAATGAAGCTAATATAACAATGATTGGATTTGTAAGAGATCATAGATTCAATGTTTACACTCATAGCAGTCGTGTTAATTTCCAATCTCCATAAATCTAATAAATAACCAATAGAATCGGAAACAACTGATGAATAAATAGTGGAATAATGAATATAAACAATATAAAAAAGAATATAATAAATAATAGAATAAACAAATATTAAAGAATATAATAGAATATAATAGAATAAAGAAATATTAAATAATAAACTTTTTATTAATAATATTTAAAATAATATTTTCAATGCAATGATTTCAAATAAAATTACTACTAACTTTATTTCATATCCACATTACAACTTATCATGAATCATAATCTTAAAGAAGTTAAAAAAGGAGATGGAAATATGGAAGATAAGCCAAAACTATATAAAAACATAAGAGATAGATTTGAAGAATACGGAGATGTTTTAGCCGAACTTGGAAAAATTAGTAGTGAAGAAGGGCCTATAGATAAAAAAACATCCCATTTGATAAAATTAAGTGCAGCAGCAGCTATTAGGTCAGAAGGGGCTGTACATAGTCATGCAAAACGGGCTCTTGCAGCTGGAGCTAGTGAAGATGAGATATATCATTCATTAATACTTATAACCAGTACCATAGGATTTCCAACAGTAGCTGCAGCTATATCTTGGGTTGATGACATTGTTTATAGTAAAAAAGGATAAAATATTATATCTGATAAAAAATAGTAAATATTATTTAGTTAATAGAATTATAAAAGAATAAAATGCAAAATGATTATGAATATGAGAAAAAGAAAGAGTAAAAATAATTATCTATTCTAAAACAGTGTGCCTATTCTTTAAATCATTCTCAGTTTTACCCATTTTATGCATCAATTCACTTATAAGACCATCAAGGAAGATCAACGATGTTAATTCAAAAGCAGTTCCCAAAGGAGTTAAAGAAGTATAATTCCCATCAATTTGTCTTTTAATGTAATCTTCATTATCAATATCTACTTTAGTTCTTCCTTTAACCAATAAAATTGAATCAGCCAAACTTCCTAATGTTGATTCAGGATAAGAAGTTAAAACTAAAACTTTTGAACCTCTATCTTTAGCTATTCTAACTGCAGAAACTATAGTATTTGTTTCACCAGAACCAGAAATAGCTAAAATAGAATCATCTTCAGAGATAGCTGGAGAAATGGTTTCTCCCACAACATAAGTACCTATTCCTAAGTGCATCAATCTCATAGCAAATGCTTTAGCTACAAGACCAGATCTTCCAGCACCAATAACAAATATATTATTAGATTTTGTTATAACATCTAAAAAATTACTTATTGTGCTCTCTTCAATATAATCTGTAGCCAGTTCAATATTTTTCAAAATTTCCTCAATAGCTGTCTTCATCAACATGCTCTTAACCTTATATCTATTAATATAATAACAAATAAACATCCAATAATAAATACACAATAGAATAGTGACATTAATAAATAAAACATGGATAACTATGTATTAATGCTATAAATAATCAACAATCTTGATTAAGCTTATTGATTTTATCACTTCATATACTGTATACTTTATTTAAATATAATTAAGTTTATTAATTTATATTAAATTTATTATTTTATATTACTTTATTTAAATATGATCAAACTTATTAACTTATATTAATTTTATCACTTTACATTAATTTATTTAAATATAATTAAGTTTATTAATTTATATAAAATTTATTTAAAAAGATGATTCGATTTAAAATTATTTATTATATAAAATTTATTTAAAAAGACGATTTGATTTAAAATTATTTATTATATAAAATTTATTTAAAAAGATGATTTAATTTAAAATTATTTATTATATAAAACTTATTTAAAAAGACGATTTAATTTAAAATTATTTATTATATAAAACTTATTTAAAAAGACGATTCGATTTAAAATTATTTATTATATAAAACTTATTTAAAAAGACGATTCGATTTAAAATTATTTATTATATAAAATTCATATTGAGAAATGAATTTCATGAAATTAAAATAAATTATAAAAAAATATTAAAATTATATTTAAATAAATTAATGTAATCATGGAAAATTTACCAAAAATATTTATAAATGATAAAAAATGAAGATTAATCCTCAAATAAGCCTGGAAATTAATGGGAAATCTTATAGTTATAGCATATTTGAATCATTAGATTCATTATCTAGAACAAAATCTCAAAGAAAAACAGCTAAAGAATTAAATATAGCTCATTCTGTTTTAAATAGAAGAATCAAGAATGCAGAGAAAAATTTAGGATTTCGATTAG
Source organism: Methanobrevibacter cuticularis (assembly GCF_001639285.1). GTDB lineage: Archaea > Methanobacteriota > Methanobacteria > Methanobacteriales > Methanobacteriaceae > Methanobaculum > Methanobaculum cuticulare. Next base: position 3,629 of record NZ_LWMW01000125.1, read on the forward strand.
TTAATATTCGAGGGTCTAGATCTTATTTAAGCTTAGAAGCTGTCAATTTACTTAATAGATATCAGAAATACGCAAATAGTCTAAAAAAAGATGAAAAAATAGCTATAGCCGGAGGACATATTGTAACAGGTCTTTTAGAGTCTATTAGTGAAAGTTTACCATGTGAGATAGATATTTACAGTAGTAGTGATCAAAGTGCGTACAAATTGGCAAAACGAGGATTTATAGATATTTTAGCTTTAGATGATCCTTTAATAGCCTTTGTAAATGATTTAGACTTCACAGCTATCGCTTATGATCATTTAGTGTTAGTTTCAAATGATAATTTTAAGAATGATGGCAAAAATACTATTAAAAACATTGAAGACTTAAAAAACTTAAAATTTGTTTCTGTCCATGGAACAGCCCAAAGATTAGCTTGGAAGACATTATATGAAAATAACATCCCCTTTAAAATTGTAAAAGAAGTTAGGTCCGAATTTGATGCTTTTAAAATTGTTAAAAACTCAAATGACTTATATACATTTTTAAATGCTAGCTACTTTAAAGGAGAAAATATTTTAAAAAATGAGACACAACATGTAATTAGCCTTGTTAACATTGATAATAATCTAAATAAAGATGATGAAAATGATGATACAAATAACTTGAATCAATTAATTGAATATATTATTAATGAATGTCAAGAATTAATTGCTAATCAAGGTTTTAAACCCATTAAACCTTGGAAAATTCCAAAATAATCAATGAAAAATAAAAAAATTAATATTATATAAATTTTAAAATACAATTAGATAAAAATAATTATTAAATGCAGAATTATAGGAGTTATCTATATGAATTTGGAAGGAGTTATCATAGGACTAGGAGCACTTTTAATTATAGGGTTATTACATCCTGTTGTTATAAAAGGAGAATATCATATTGGAAAGAAAATATGGCCAATTTTTCTTTTTGGAGGTATTGTCTCCATTATAATATCATTATTTATAGAAACAAGTGTGATTTCTGCATTAATTGGAGTATTTGGTTTTTCATTATTGTGGAGTATACATGAAATTTCACAGCAAGAAAAAAGAGTAGAAAAAGGATGGTTTCCATCGAATCCAAAAAAGAAAAAATGAAATGTGAAAAATATATTTTACTTTTCATTTGGACTCATTAGCTATTGAATATTTTACAAACAAATGAAAAATAAATAAAATACCAAATAACTTATCAAAAAAATAAACAAACTATCCAACCAAAATATCCAAAAAAAACTATCCAAAAAAAAATAAACAAACTATCCAACCAAAATATCCAAAAAAAACTATCCAAAAAAAATAAACAAACTATCCAACCAAAACATCGAAAAATAGCTAAAATACCTAAACTTAGCCAATAAAATAGATAAAATATCTAACTAAGACATCCAAATAAAACATTAAATAAATAATCAAAAAATGTAGGTAGTATTAATCAATAAAGCTAATAAAAGAATTATGAGGGATTTTGTTGAAGAAAAAAAGGGGTTTACTGGCAATTGGACATACGGCATTAGATTATATAATAAAAGTGAAAGAGTTTCCTGTGGCTAATGCTTCTGCTTCTATAGAAACTATGAAAAATCTTTATGGGGGAGCAGCAGCCAATGTAGCTATGGTAGGGGCAACTATAGGCCTTAAAACATCTCTTGTATCTGCAGTAGGAAAAAATTTTATAGACTCTGAATATCATAAACAAATGCAAAAATTGAATATTGATACAGAATCCTTAATCATATCCAAAAATAAGGATACTCCAACAGCTTTTGTTTTAACTGATGAAAACCAGGATCAGATTAGCTATTTTTACTTGGGAGCTGGAAAAGAATTTAAAAAATCAGCAATACCACTAAAAGCTATTAAAAAAGTTGAAGTTGTTCATTTAGCTACTGGAGATCCAGATTTCAATTGTAGAAGTGGTATTGCATCTAAAAAAGAAGGAAAAATAGTTTCATTCGATCCAGGACAAGATTTACATTTGTATGATAATAAAAAACTCAAAGAAGTAATAAAAAACTGTAACATATTATTTGGAAATCATTTTGAAATTGAAAGAATATTGGATTCTCTATCTGTAGACATAGAAGGGTTAAAAGAATTGGGTCCAAGTATAATCATTAAAACATGCGGCAAAGATGGTAGTGTTATATATAATAACCATGAAAAGATCCGGGTAGATTCAGTATATCGCCCAGCTACTGACCCTACAGGAGCTGGAGATTCTTATAGGGCCAGTTTTATCCATAGTTATTTAAATGGAGATTCTCTAAAAGACTGTGCTAAATTTGCATCATCTGTTTCTTCATTTATTGTAGAAAAAAAAGGTTGTCAAACTAATATTCCAAATTTTAAAGAAGCAAAAAGTAGGATGAGAGATTTTTATAACTTAGATGATTAATAAATAATTTAATATTTTTTAATGTAGGACTGGTATATAATGATCTAATTTAATTAAATATGTCAGATACATTAAATAGCTATATCCATGAATCTTATATGACGAATTTTATAATGATGTTTATAAGCATCATATTTATCAATATTTACAAATATATATTTTTGTTTTTAAAAGCATTTTAATTTATAAAAGCATTATTTTTTGATTAAGATTATAAATAATAAAAAGAAAATTCAAAATTACGACTAAAATGGATGAAATAAATAAAAAATATGGAAAAAAAATCAAAGGATAAAGAAGAGATATATTATGTTGTATCGTGAAATGGAAAAAACTGGAGATAAATTATCCATTTTAGGGTTTGGATGTATGCGTTATCCCAGAAAAAATGGAAGAATTGATTTTGAAAGAACTAAAAAACAAATAATATCAGCTATTGATAATGGAATTAACTATTTTGATACTGCTTACATGTATCCTGGGAGTGAAGAAGTTTTAGGGAAAATTTTATCTGAAGGATACCGAGAAAAAGTAAAAATTGCAACAAAATTACTGATGATTGTGATCAAAACAAGAGAAGACATGGATAAAATGTTTGAAAAACAATTAAAAAGACTTCAGACAGACTATATTGATTATTACATGTTACACAGTATTAATTTGGAACAATGGGAAAATTTGAAAGATAATGGATTAATAGAGTTCATTGAAGAAGAACAGAATAAAGGAAGAATACTTAACATTGGTTTTTCATTTCATGGCAATGTTTTTGATTTCAAAAAATTAGTGGATGACTATGATTGGGATTTTTGCATGATTCAATACAATTACTTAGATGAAAATTATCAAGCAGGTAAAGAAGGTTTAGATTATGCCTCCTCAAAAGGCTTGGGAATAATAGCTATGGAACCACTAAGAGGGGGTATGTTAGTAGATAAGTTACCTGATTCAGCCAAAAAGATTATTGAAAACTTCCACATCAAGAAAACACCGGCAGAATGGGCATTACGTTGGCTATGGGATAATCCAAATATAAATGTAGTGCTTTCTGGAATGAATAGAGAAAAAGACGTTGCAGAAAATATAGCTATTGCATCAAATGTTCAACCAAATTCTTTAAAAGATGATGAAAAAGAAATGATAAATGAAGTTAAGGAAGAATTCAAAAATAGAATAAAAATAGACTGCACTGCTTGCGGTTATTGTTTACCATGTCCTCATGGAGTAGATATACCAATGGCTTTTTCAAGTTTGAATGATAAAGCTATTTTTGGAGGAATGAAATCAAATATACAGTATTTAATGACAACAACCGAAAACGATTCATTAGCATCTAAATGTAATGAATGTGGAATATGCGAGAAAAAATGTCCTCAAAATATAGCTATTGTAGAAGAACTAAAAATAGCTAATTCTGATCTTGAAAAATGGTATTTAAAAATAGTACTCCGCATAGCGAAGATATTTATGCCTTTGTTTTAGAATTTAAAGATAATTTAAAGATAATTTAAGGATTTTTAAATGTTATCTAATTATAATTCTAAAAATTAATACATCTTATAATTATACCATATATGGCGAATTTTTGTAAGTGTTATTTGCATATTATATTTCAAATTTTAAGCAATATACCAATAATAAAAAGCATCAATTTCACTTTAAATTAATCAAGTATTCTTTAAAAATATGTTATTAATCCAATAGCTATTGGTATGAAAAAATAACATTCATATGAAATTAATAGATGGATTTATAAACTATAACATCAAAATAAACATTACAATCAATTAAGATTAAATTAAATTCAAATAAGAATTAAAAATTTAAATGATAATTGAAAAAGTTTAAAAGTATTATTTAAAATAATTGATAAAAAAATAAAAAATTAATTTTGAATAATAAATCTTAAAAATTTATTAAATATAAATTAAGTAAAATTAAATAATGTTGATTAAAATTAAATAAAATTAAATAATATTAAATAATGTTGATTAAAATTAAATAATATTAAATAATGTTGATTAAAATTGATTAAAATTAAACGATATTAAATAATGTTGATTAAAATTAATTAAAGTCGGCTAATATTGACTAAAATCTACTAATATTAAGAAAAATTAAGTAAAATAATATTATCAAGTGATATCATGACACAATTTGAAGATGCGAATAAAGGAATAATAACTGATGAAATGAAAGCTATAGCTAAATCAGAAAATGTATCAGAAGAGTTTATACGAGATTCTGTAGCTAAAGGTACGATTGTTATCCCTTCCAATGTGAACAGAAAAGTTAACCCATCAGCTATTGGTGCAGGACTTAGAACAAAAGTTAATGCGACCATTGGAACATCAACAGATATTGTTGATTTCGATGAAGAAGAAAAAAAAGCTCAAATAGCTATTGAAAATGGTGCTGACACATTAATGGAACTTAGTATTGGTGGAGATTTAGATGAAATCAGAAGAAGAATATTAAAAATGTCTGATATCCCAGTAGGTAGTGTTCCAATTTATCAAACAGCTATTGAAACAATACGAAAAACTGGTTCTGCCATTGAAATGGAAGAAGAAGATATGTTTAAAAACATTGAAAAGCAAGCGAAAGATGGTATAGACTTTATGGCTATTCATTGTAGTGTAAATATCGAAACACTAGCTAGACTTAAAAGACAAGGTAGAAAAGGAGGGCTTGTATCTCGGGGAGGAGCTTTCATATCTGCATGGATTGTTGAAAATGAAAAAGAAAATCCTTTATACTTAAACTTCGATTATATTCTAGAAATAGCTAAAGAACATGACGTTGTACTTTCTCTTGCTAATGCAATGAGGGCTGGAGCAATAGCTGATTCTACAGATAGGGCTCAAGTTCAAGAACTTATCATTTTAGGAGAATTAATTGACAAAGCAAGAGAAGCAGGTGTTCAAGCCATGATAGAAGGTCCAGGACACATCCCATTAAATGAAATTCCTGCTAATGTTACAATCCAAAAGAAACTCTGTGGAAACTCTCCATTTTATATGTTAGGACCAATTGTAACTGATATATCTCCAGGTTATGACCATATTTCATCTGCAATAGGAGCAGCAGCTTCAGCTAAAGCAGGTGCCGACTTCATATGTTACGTTACCCCTGCAGAACATTTAGCTCTTCCAGGACCAGAAGATGTCAAAGCCGGAGTAATAGCTACTAGAATCGGAGCATATGTTGGAGATATGGCTAATGGAATTCATAATGGTGAGAAAGACTTAGCTATGGCAAATGCTAGGAAAAAACTAGATTGGGAAGCTCAATATGCAGCAGCTATTTGTCCAGCTGATGCAAGAAGAATAAGAGAAAATAGACCTCCTGAAGATCCTGAAACATGTACAATGTGTGGAAGCTATTGTGCAGTAAAAATAGTCAATGAATGGTTAGATAAAGCTGACCCAAATGGTTCACTTTGGAATATATAACTTTTTAACATACTTTTTTTATTTTTTTATTAACTATTTTTTTTATATAAATAGCTATTTAATAGCTATTAAAAATGGAAATTTTAGGATATATTATTTATTAAATATGAATAATATATAAGTTATAAAAAACAAATATTATTATATAATTTGGACAATTCATGTCCTTTTTTTATCATTTATAATCATGTGTAAGGTTGGTGAGTTGTGTAACTATCCTTTAACTCTATCTAATTAGGAAGTATATAGCTATTACATTATGGAGTATTAGAACTATCACTAATACAAGTGATAGTATACTTTCAAATGGCAACACTATCACCTCCCACTTACTTAGTAAAAGTAAAAGACTTACACTTTGGTGAAAAAATAGTACTTGCCTTCTACTTTCCTTGAATAAACAGCATATTATACCGTTTTGTTCAACTATAGTATTTTACTAGCTATTAACTCACCAATCCTACAATAACTATTAGATTGTTAAAGTATAAATATTTATATATGATAAAAAACAATATATTAAATGGTGAAAAAGGTACTTGCCTTTATAGCTAGCTTATTATAGCTAGCTACTTACTTCTTATTTTTTATTAATTTTAACTAATGTCCACTAATAGCATTTATTTACGTTTATTTCTTTAATTTGTAAATATTCTGTTTTGTCAAGCCGACCCTAACGGCTCGCTTTTGAATATCTAGCTTTTTAACATACTTTTTTTATTTTTTTATTACTATATTTTTATATAAACACTAGTTAAATAGCTATCAAAAATAAAAATTTTAGAATATATTTTTAATAAGTATGAATAAGATATGAATTTATAAGTTATAAAAAACAAATATTATTATATAAATTAGACATTCATGTCCTTTTTGTTATTTATAATCATGATGTAGGTTGGTGAGTTGTGTAACTATCCTTATACATTAATTTAATTATCTTAATATCTATTTTTATTGAATTCCATCACATAATATTATATTTTTAATAATAATGATTTATTTCCATATTTTTCTAAATATTATGTTTAACCTTAGTTCTATAATCCTCATTATTTTATTTAATTAAATAATCTAATTAAACATTGCATGTTTAATTTTAGTAATTAATTCAAGTCTCTATGTTCTTTATATTAATTTTAATACATTTTTCATTATAAAAATGGCTTGATTATTTCATTTTTAAATATAAAAATATTTATAAGAACCTAAAATAAATCTAATATAATATTTATTGAGAAAATTTTAATGTTCTATTTTTAGAACCTAAAAATAAATCTAATATAATATTTATTGAGTAAATTTTAATGTTCTATTTTTAGAACCTAAAAAAAATCTAATATAATATTTATTGAGAAAATTTTAATGTTCTATTTTTAGAACCTAAAAATAAATCTAATATAATATTTATTGAGAAAATTTTAATGTTCTATTTTTATTTTAAATAAATAAAATAATTTATATTGATATAATTAATTTAAAATAATAAATTAGTGAATTATGCAACTTTTACAGAGATTTAATTAAATTCAAATTATAACTAATTATTATACTGGTGATGAAATGAAACATTGGATAGAAAGAATAGCTGATGAGTTAAAAGAATGGGACACAGAAAAACATGTCATTGCAAGTGGTACCTCTATATCAGGATCAATACATATTGGAAACTCATGCGATGTTTTTATAGCTAATGCTATTGGAAAGGAATTGAAGAAAAATGGGGAAAATACTGAAACCATATGGATAGCTGATGATCATGATCCTCTTAGAAAAGTTCCACACCCTCTACCAGAAAATTATGATAAATACCTCGGTATGCCTTACTCCAATATCCCATGTCCAGATGGATGTTGCAGTAATTTTGTAGAACACTTTGAAAAACCTCTTCTAGATGTTTTAGATGATTTTGGAATAGAACTAACCCCTCATTCTGGTTTCGAGATGTATAAAAGTGGTAGCTATGATGAATACATTAGAATAGCTTTAAAAAACGCTGCTGAAATTAGAGAAATTTTCAACCAATACAGAGAACATCCTCTAGCTGAAGACTGGTTACCTTACAATCCTATTTGTGAAGAATGTGGGAGAGTTAACACAACAACTAGCTATGGTTTCAATGAAGACATCATATCTTACAAGTGTGATTGTGGTCATGATGGAAATATGGATATAACAACAGGAAATGGAAAACTAACTTGGAGGGTTGAATGGGCAGCCAGATGGAAGATATTTGGAGTTACATGTGAGCCATTTGGAAAAGATCATGCCGCCAGTGGAGGCTCTTATGATGTTAGTAAAATAATATCAGAAAAAATATTCAACTATAAAGCCCCTTATCCTGTTCCTTATGAATGGATTACCTTAAATGGAGAAGCAATGTCTAAATCCCATGGTGTTTTCTTCACTCCAAAACAATGGTTAGAAATTGGACCAGCTGAGAGCTTAAACTATTTCATATTTAGAAGTAAACCAATGAAACACAAAGATTTCTCACCAAACATGGCATTTTTGGATTTCATGGACCAATTTGACAAGGTTGAAAAAGTTTTCTTTGATGAAGAAGAAGCTCCATCTGAGAAAGAAGGTAAAAAATTCAAAAAGATATATGAAATAGCTCAAATTCATGAAAATGAGGAAACACCATTTAGGCCACCTTATAGATTCCTAACTGTAGCTTATCAAATAGCTAAGAACAATCCAGAAAAAATATTTGAAATATTAAAAAGGAATTCTCAGTTAACTAAAAACTTCCAAAACAAAGAATTTGGAGACTTAAGTTCTAATGAATTACGACAATTTGAAGAAAGAATTGAAAATGTTATAAATTGGCTGGAAAAATATGGACCAAAATTTGTTAAATTCCAAGTTAGTAAAAAAATCCCAAGACTACCATTAACTGAAGATCAAGAAGCATTTTTAAAAGACTTAGCTATTCTCATAGAAGAAAATGAATTCAATTCAGCTGAAAAACTTCATGATGAAATGTATGAAATCTTAAATAGCTATGGTTTAAAACCACAAAAAGCATTTCAAGCTATTTATAAAATAATTCTCGGACAAAAACAAGGCCCTAAAGCAGCTTCATTCTTATTATCTTTAGATAAAGACTTTTTAGTTAAAAGGTTGAAATTAGAAGCATAATAAAAAAATATTAAAAAAGCTATTACAATAAAAAATGAGTCATGGGCAAAAGTCAAATTTCTAGAAAATTTAAGCAATGAAATTTATTTCCTAAATCTTTCATTCATTAATACTTTTTTTCTACCATAACTCGTGTTTACAACATTAATAACTACAAAATTAGATTACAGTCCCCTATTATAAATAATACAATGGAAAAACTAAAAAAAAGCGATAAATATGAGTCACTCCTTAAACAAAGGGAAAAAGAATATTAACATGACAATAATAAGCAAAAAAAATAAAATGATATTATATTCTAAAACATTATTTTTGGGAAAAATTTAATATTCTTAATTTTAATTAAAATAAATATTTTTTAAAATATAGTCCTGAAAGAAAAGATTCTAATCAATGGTTTATTGGAATATTAATCTATTTCATAAACATAAGTTGGTATTATCTTTAATTTTTAAAATAATCTTTAATAATTTTATTATTAAAAAAATA
>NZ_LWMW01000126.1 GCF_001639285.1 Methanobrevibacter cuticularis
AAAAACAATTAGTATACTATTAAACTATTAACTTTTAATTACTGGACAAACATACCTATAGTAATTACCCATATATAAATATATCCCTTCTACACACCTCAATACAAAAACAAAAAGAAACCACAAACCAGAACTAATTTCATAGATTACCCCCCCCCCCCCTAAACATTTAAAGAACTTAAAACCATTCACAATAAATTTAAACGCATAAAATTATCATATTCATGAAAATAAGCTATTTAACCCATCGTCTAATTTTCCACACATTTTTTCATTTAAGTAAATATCACGAAAAATCTTTAAAAAAATGAGTTATAATTCTATTATTTGTCTTATTTTACCCATTGTTTTATCCAAAACTAGCTAAAATCTCAAGTAGGATAATAACATCTACACAATCTTCAAAGAAAAAAAATTATAGTAAAAATTCATGATCTTTAGATCTTTAATGAATAATCATCAAAAAAGCATTACTATCCAAGCACATGAACAATAATAAGTGAATGAAACTAAAAAAAAAGAATATGATGTTTTATCAAAAAAATTCATGATGTTTGATTAAAGAATTATAATTTCATGTTTTTATAATAAATCTTTAATTAAAAAAATTTCTAAAAGATTTTTATAAAAAATAATGAAAAGTCGAAATCATGACAATTTTTAAGTAAAAAATATGAAAATAAATTTACATTAAAATAAATATTTTACAACACAATTATCATATCAGTATTGCAATAAAATTAAACTAATAAATTAAATATTGAATTAAAAATTATAAAAAGATTGATAAATTCTAAATTAAGTAACTTTAAATGGGATATTAAGAAGAAATAATCTCTTTTTCAATTGTTTTTTTGTCTTTTCTTCTAAAAGAGGTTACTTTAGATATTGTATTTCTACCATCAATGCCTTCAAAAGTTATGACATCTCCTAGTAATTCTAATTCTACATCATCAGCCTTTACCTTACTGATGTTTATTTCAAAATATGAAGAATTTTCAAAATTATCATTAGATTCTAAAGTATAATTAATTAATAATTTTTTATGATGAAATATTTGACTCACAGCTCTTTTTATAACAGTCACAAATAACTCTAATAATTTATCAATAACTGGCAATTCATTTTGCCAATAATAACCTAAAACTAATTTTAATTGAATTTCATGTTCAGCTATTTTATCCCCACATTTAGCTATTACAGTCAAAGTATTTTTATCAGCCTTTATTATTAGCATGAGTTTTTCTTCCATGTTGTATTTTATTATTTTTAATATTAATAAAATAATTGGTTTCACGAACTAACTATCGTTTTCTAATAAGTTCTGTGTAGCTTTATTTTCAAAGAATTTCAAACCTGTATTTAGTGAATTTACTATTATTCACAAATACGGGTGGAAATTTAATAGCTATCTTTTTTAATTAGTAATCGTGTATTTAATCTACTCTTTAAAATCTAATATTAAGAAAAAATAAGGTATTGAATATAAAATTTAAGAGGAAAAAGAAAAGAATGAATTTATAAAAAAATAAGTTATCAAATATAAATAAAAAAATAAGGTATTAAATATAAAATTTAAGAGGAAAAAGAAAAGAATGAATTTATAAAATAATTTATTTTTAATGATCAGTGCAAAAAAATAGGTTATCATAAGTGTTTGATAAAAAAACAGTTTACCAGAGTCCAAAAAAAGATAAACTGCTAATTTTTATCATATGCAAGCTCAAGTTTCATATGCATCAGAAACTTACATTATACTTATTATGTTTTTCATAAGATAAAAAAGTTTCCTAAAGAGAGTGTCCCATAATTAAGTTTTGTATGAACAAATTTGTAAAAATCACCAAGATTTTCTTTTTTTGTTTAATTTATCTTAATAATTTCTTCAAATGTTTGTAGATTTGTTTAGTGAAAAAGTAATTATGGGACACTCTCCTAAATATGAATTATCAATGGATAGTAAATTAGTAAATATAAGAATAATAAAATAAATGAAAATCCCAAAATAAAAAAACTAAATAATTTAGATATTAATCGTTTATATTTTCCTATCATTTTTCACTGCCCCCTATTCTATTTAAAACATTGAAAAAATAGCTAAAAACTTGAAAATTTTCTTGAATTGATAGTAAAACATAAATAGTAAATAAAACATACTAGTTAATAGAAAATAATTCAGGTTTAGAAAATAAAAATTTCATAAAAGAGAAACTTTTTATCACAGGGGAGGTGAAAAAATGGTTGATTTGAAAAATAAAATAAAAGATACTGTAGATAATGTTAAAAACAAAGCAAAAGATACTACACAAGATGTTAAAAATAAAGCTAAAGAAGAAGAACAAAAACATGAAGAAGAAGAAAAACATGAATAAATCTTCTTTCTATTTTTTTAAATCCACTTGAATGAAATTACATTTTCTTTAAAAGTTTATTATCTTTAATGTAATATAAATCTTGTATTTTTTATCTTCAATGCAATCTAAAACTAATCTTGTATTGCCAACTTTTTTTAATATATTTAAATAGATAATGAAATGCTTTTATAATTTGTAGAAAATTTATTGAATTTTGAAAATAAATTAAACTCTTGATATCATTTGTTTTGATTATAACATCTTAAAATTGAGTGTTATTAAAAATACAATACTTAAACATACTTCTTAATTTAATAAATTGATTAAAATTATTAATTTAAGATTATAATATTTTCAGATGATTAATTTATTAAAAACTTTATCAAACTAATTATATTTAGATTGTTAATCTTAAAATATTTTTACAATTTATAATTAAAATCACCCCCTTTATCCTTTTTAATTGAATCCTTATCATATACTATTTCTACAACTTATAATAGAAAATTATCTTTGATTTATAAATAAATAAGTTCTCATATTCGGTGAAAATTTAAATATCATAAAATAATAATGTATAACTCACCTTTTTAAACAGGGAATATTAATAAACAATAGGAGGGTATTTAAAATGAATGTATTAAGTATGTTTGGCATGGTTGTTGTTGATAATCAAAACAAAACCGTTGGCATAGTAGATGGTATTGATATTGATGAAAATAGTGGCACTATTAAAAAAGTCAAGATGTCTTTAGATCGAGGGGTATGTTCATATTCAAAAGATTCAATAAATTTTGATCAAATATGTAAAATAGCAGAATATATAACATTGGATTAAATTAAAACTCATTCTATTAAAAGTATCAAGGTGAAAAAATGAAAACAACTAGTTTAATAGGTAAGGAAGTTGTTAATTCAACTGGTAAAAGTTTAGGTATAGTTGATAATCTTGTAATTGATGAAAATACCGATCTTGTTACTGGGATAAATATAAAAGAAACAAAAGACGATGGATCATCCAAAGACCTAACACTTTTTCTTTATGAGATAAATAAGGTAGGAAACAATGTCATAGTAAAAATTTAAATTATATCAACTCTTCTTAAAAACTAAAAATTTCATTTTTATATTTTTTTTATACAATGAATTTTATAGTGTAAAACATTATTTTTTGGAAAAATTTAATATTTTTAATTTTAATTAATATGGATGTTTTTTAAAATAAAAAAAAAATCAGAGATTTTTTAACTTTATAAAAATAAAAAATTTTTTTAAAATAAAAAGTTAAAATTTATTAAATATTGAAATAAAGTATAAATATACGATTATATTATTAAATAATCTTAATTATTAATTTAAAATATAAATAAAAGAATATTTTGCATTAAAAAATTATAATTATTTTTCCAAAAATTTGGTACTATACTATTTTATAATATATGGAAATTATTTTATAATCGCTTTAATTAAATCATTAGCTCTTAGTAATCCAATTAATTCTCCTTCAATTCCAGTAATAGGTATCTGCTCGATGTTATCAACCCGCATCTTTTTAGCACAGTCCGAAACCTTAGTTTTTGTATTGGCTGTTGATACTGTAATTGAAGAAACATCTTTAACAAGTTTATCAGAAAACTTAAGATGATTTTTTTCAACATAAAGGACAGATGTACTATCCCAAGACCATTTATCCCCTTCAGTCCCAACAGTAGAATTATGCACACTTGTTTCTGATACAACCTCACTTTCATTAATAAAATCTGTTTCAGTGAGAATTCCACTCATTTTAGAATCATTATTTAAAGCAACAACACATTTAAGATTGTAAAGTCTCATTATCTCAAATGCGACATTTAATGGAGTTTTTTCCCATGTCGTTGGAACACTTTTAGTCATATAATCCCCTACAGGATCTTGAATATCCATTTCAGAAATAGCTAATGCCACTAAATCAAAAGAAGTTACTATTCCTATTAAATCCCCATCTTTAACAACAGGCATTCTTCTTATATTATTGTCAATCATTTTACGAGCTACATCTTTTACATCATCATTTAAATCAGCAACAACTATATCTCTTGACATTATTAGGGCGATCTGCTCTTCATCAGGATTCTCAATCAAATCAGACCTAGTTAAAATTCCAACTAATTTCTTAGTTCCTTCTTTAGTAACAGGTAATCCTGAAACTTTTTTCTTTCTCATCAATTCCAATGCTTTTTCACGGTTTCCAGGAACAGAAACATGAACCACTTCCTCAGAAACAATATCTTTTATTAACATAATAACACCTATAAATTAAAAATTTTTATAAATATGAAATTTTTTTTAAACAATAAAGTTAACTCATAATAACACATAAATCAATATAGCAAATATTAAGACACCAAATAAACTTAACTTAATAACACGTAACTACTACACCAAATAAACTTAACTTAATAACATGCAAGTTGGTAATTAAATAAACTTGATTACACTTAACATGAAAAATATCTCATCAAACAAACTTAATGAAAAATAGCAAAACTCCCTCATCAAATAAACTTAAGCATTAATAGCAAAAATATCTCATCAAATCAACTTAAGCATTAATAGCAAAAATATCTCATCAAATCAACTTAAGCATTAATAACAGAAATATTCCAATAAATAATTAATGTATGTTGAAATTAATTATTGTGCAAGCAAAACAGAACATTTTGCAGCTTTAACAACTTTTTCAGCTACACTACCCATAATGAATTTATCAAACCCACTTTTTCCAGAGCTTCCCATAATCACGAGATCAATATTTTCTTTAGTTATGTTATCTAAAATTACTTCAGCAGGAGAACCTTCATCTACTTTTAAAGTCATTTTAACATTACTATTTGCCTCTTCTCTAATCTTTTCAACTCTTTGAAGATTTTTTTCACTTTCTTTTTTAAGTAATTGATTAATATGAAAAATTGTATCATCAGAAGGAAGACCTATTGAAAAACTCGTTTCAACTACACTTAAAGCTATTATTTCTGCCCCACTTGCTTCTGCAATAAACAAAGCATGTTTTTCTGCTTTTTCCGCAAATTCTGAACCATCCGTTGGTAATAATATTTTGTTATACATTATATTCCTCATTGACTAAATTAAATCTTACTATGAAATTTAAAAAATTCTAAACATTATAAAATTTAAAAATATATTTAGAAATTTAAAACATTATTACAAATATTTGTTTTTATTTCATATATAGATATATAGTCATTATCTTTTTTGATTAAATTAAAAATATTCATAAAAATATCATTTAAAAATATTCATACTTACCATTATTAAATAATAAATAAAATACCAGAATACTCATAAATAACATATAAAAATGATAAATAAAATACCAGAATATTCATAAATAACATATAAAAATGATAAATAAAATACCAGAATATTCATAAATAATATATAAAAATGATAAATAAAATAGTAGAACTAATTTAATTTGTTCATTTCAACAATAGCATTTCTGTTTATCATGCATAGTATATCTTTTGTTTCTGTTCTATTAATTAAGCTAAGATAAGGATTTTTGGAAGATTTTTTAGCTATTATCAATTCAGCATTAGCATTTTCTTTAATGGCTGATTTATTAATATTACTAATTTTATTATTTTCTTTATTGTTTTTATTATTATTTTTATCAATCATCTGAGTAAGGATTAATGAGTCATCAACACATGCATTTGTTGTCACCATTTTTAAGATTTCTCGTGGGTCTATGTATTCCTTGAAAAATGCTCTTATAATTTTAAAAGTATATTCCAATTCTCTAAAAATATTGGGGGAATTTATCATTATATTATCAGTACCAATCAATGGTTTTATTCCTTTTTCCAACATCTTAAGAATTGGTGGAATTCCATTTGAAAATGCACCATTTGAACGAGGACAAAGAACTAAATTTTTATGATTTTGGGCTATTAAATCTAGATCTCCATTTATGGGAGAAGTAACATGGACTAATTGATTAAATCCACAATCAATAGCTCTTTCAACTTCAGTTTTTCCTGTAGTTTCAATTGAAGCCTCTTGAAGTTTTTCATATTCCGCTGCATGAATTGAAGATATTTTCCCTTTTTTTTCACACTCAATAGCTATTAATTCACCAATTTCATCAGTCATTTCCCCAAAACCACTTGGAGCTATTCCATCACAGTGTTTTAATAGTTTCCGAATAGCTATTTTTACTTTAGACATATTAGGATCGTCTTCATGAAAAATACTATCCCTGCCTAAAATTATCGGATTGATTGGAATATCAGAAGCAGCTTCTTTTAGAAGATTTATTCCAGCTATTCCTCCCTCCCTATAGTCAATAAAATGAGTTGTTCCAGTTTCAAACATATGCATCATAGTTTTCTTCATAGCCATTATCAATTCATCATCAGATGCTTCTTGAAGTGCAATGTGTTTGATTCCATGAGGAGGTTTTACAATTTCCTCGATAGATTTCCCCTCACATTCATCTTTTATTATAGAATCTCCAACATGAGTATGACCATTTAAAAAACTCGGACAAACAACACAATCAGTAGCATCTATGATTTCTCCTTCCATAACATCACTAGAAACTTCTAAAATCTTCCCATCATCGATTAAAATGTTTGTATTTTTAGCTATTAAGTCATGACCATATAAAACTGTTCCATTAGCTATTGTTATCATTGAATATATTTATGAATCAACTGGTATTTAATTTTAAGTAAAAAAATTTGATAATGAAAAAATTTGATAAAGAAGATGAAAAAATTACTATATAGTTTATTACCTAATTTTTTTCTAAATATTCTTCTTCTCAGTTTTTGAAATAAGATTTTCTATCTACTTCTTCGTGAAATCTATTCTTAAATATTAATAGTATTTAGAAAGTTCTAAATCACTTTTTTCAAAAATGATTTTTTTGGTTTCAGCACCACCCTGATTTTTTTAGCACTTTCAAAATTTTAATAAAAATTATTCTTATATAATATTATAAATTTCCTATAATCAGTGAATTTGGATTATTTTTTGTATAATGAAATTTATTAATGTTTTAATAAGATGAAAATGAATAAATGTTAATTAAATTATGAAATAAAGGAAAAAAAGAATGTTTGGAAAGAATATTATATTAATTAATTTCTTTCCAAAAAAATAGATAACACAAAAACAATTTATTTTTTTAGGCTTTTCTGTATACTGTTATTTTGAGTTTAGCTATTTTGTTGTGTGCTAGGTTTTTGACTATTGTTTTTAGTATTTTGGATGCTTTGTTGTAGTTGTATTTGGTGTTTTTTGTTGTTTGTATTTTGTAGATTTTGTGTTTTTTGAGTATTTTTTTGAGTGATTTTGTGAATGTCTTTGTGCCTGTTTTTTCTCCGTAGTTTTTGATTGAGTATGTTATGTAGTAGATTTTGTAGTTTTTGGTCTTTTTTGAAGTTGTTTTTTTGCTGTAAACTTTTATTTTTGTTGGTGTTAGTGGTTTGTTAACATTTAGGGTTTTTGTTATACTTGTTGATTCTTTGAATGTGTATTTTCCTGTGTTGTTGGTTATTGTTGTTTGTTGGGTTTTTGCATATACGCTGTAGTTGGCTGTTTTTGGTACTGTGTAAGTGAATCTTGCTTCGCCGTATTTATCTGTTGTTGCTGAGCCTACTTGTTTACCATTAACATAGAAATAAACTTTTTTACCAGATAATAGTTCATCTGTATCTTTTCTTGTGACTGTTGCTGTTATTGTGATTTGTCCATTACCTGAAACAACAGTTAATGTAGTACTAGTTTCATAAGTTACATCAACGGTTATATTACTGTTGTTCTCTGATTCGGTGTTATTATTACCTGTATTGGATACGATATCTCCGGTGTTATTGGTTGAGTTAGTATTGTTGATAGTTACATTGTTGTTGTCGCCTTCATTGGTGATTAGTCCGTCTTTTGCTGTGTTATTAGTTATAGTAGAGTTGTCGACTGTGATTTTGTTATTATCACCTTCACTTTTTAATATTCCGTCGTTATTGCCTGATAAATTGGTGTTATCTATAGCTATTTCGTTTTCATCACCAGTACTACTGATTGCTCCACCTTCTCGTGCGGTGTTGTTAGTTGCTGTTGAATTATCCAAAATAATAACATTATTATCACCATTGCTGTTGATTACTCCACCTTTATTTATAGCGTTATTGTTGTTGAAATCAGTGTTATTAGCTGTTAGGTTATTCTTTGCACCGTTGCTGTTGATTGCTCCACCGTTTTTAGCAGAGTTATTGTTGAATGTAGAGTTGTTAATATTAGTCTCGTGGGATTCGCCATTGATGTCTATTGCTCCACCACTAGAAGTAGCAGAGTTATTTTCAAACAATGAATTATCTATATTGATTTCAGCTTCTTCACCATTAATATCTAATGCTCCACCAATCTTAGCGCTATTATTCACCAAAGCACTACCTTCAATATTAATAGTCTGATTAGTACCACTAGCATATAATGCTCCACCTTCTTTAACAGCACTATTATCACTTATAATACTATCCTTAATAGTAAGCACATTATTATCACCAGTGAAACCTATTCCACCACCATTAATACCAGCAGAATTATTAACTACAGTAACATTATCCAAAACACTATTACTACCATCACCAACAATACGCAAAGCACCATGAGTATTAGATGCAGTATTGTTTTTGAATACTGAATTTCTTAAAGTATTAGTAGAACCAACTCCAATTAGAGTTAAAGCACCATAACTATCACTAATTGCAGCATTGTTTTCAAAAGTACAATTATCAACCAAATTAATACTACTCTCTCCACCTAGAGCTGACGCACCATAACTATTACTTGCAGTATTGTTTTTGAATACTGAATTTCTTAAAGTATTAGTAGAACCAACTCCATCAATACGTAAAGCACCATAACTAGAACCTGCAGTGTTATTTTCAAAAGTACAATTATCAACCAAATTAACACTATTAACTCCAAGTATATATACAGCACCATAATTATTACTTGCTTTATTATTTTTGAATACTGAATTTCTTAAAGTATTAGTAGAACCATCTCCATCCATAACTAAAGCACCAATACTACCAGTACTTGCAGTGTTGTTTTCAAAAGTACAATTATCAACCAAATTAGTGCTACTAATTCCAACTAGAGATACACAATAACCAACACTTGCATTGTTGTTTTTGAATACTGAATTTCTTAAAGTATTAGTAGAACCTTCTCCAGACATACGTAAAGCACCATAATTATTACCTGCAGTGTTGTTTTCAAAAGTACAGTTATCAACCAAATTAACACTATTAACTCCACCTAAAACTACAGCAGCATAACTATTACTTGCAGTATTGTTTATGAACACTGAATTTTCGACAGTACTGCTAGAACCAACCCTATCCACATAGATTACTCCACCATTATTTGTTACGGTGTTGTTTTCGAATCTACAGTCAGTTATGGTTAATATAGTGTTATCTCCATTTGAAAAAATTACACCGCCACTACCAGTGCCATTCCCGTTTATGAAGGTTATGTTTATCAATGTTAAATTGATTCCTGCACTTATTGAGAATGCTCGTCCACTGTTTTCCATGTCGATTATTGCTCCACCTTTGTTCACGGCAGCTATTGTCATATTTTTGTTGACTGTTAGAGCTTTATTACCTGTTCCTGAATATACACCATCTTCTAAGTACAGCGTATCACCAGCATTAAAGCTACCATTGTTGATTGATGCATCTCGTATATTACCAGTAGTGTTATCAATAGTAACTTCTGCTGCGTTTGTTGTGTCGATTAAAGAAAAAGCGCCAATAGCTATTATTGCGGAAATTATCAAAAATGTCGATAATTTCTTAAATTCATTTTTATACATAGTATAAATTCACCTCAATATTTTTTTTATTTAATTAATATATCGAACCGTGTTTTTACTTAAATATCTAATATTCAATATAACGCCAGCTATTAGTTAAAAACTAAAAAACGTTTAACAATCATCACCTACTAACTAACATCTCATAAATAATAAATGAAAAAAATTTGTTAGTTACTGAAAGAACAGTTAGTATCCTATTAAACTATTAACTTTTAATTACTGGACAAACATACTTATAGTAATTACCCATATATAAAGATATCACTTCTACACACTCCAATACCAAAACAAGAAGAAACCACAACCCAGAACTAATTCCATAAACTACCCCCCCCCCCCTAAACATATAAAGAACTTAAAACCATCCACACAAAAATTAAACACAAAAAACTATCTTTTTCACAAAAATAAGACATCTGATCCATCAACGGATTTTCCACCTATTCTTCTATTATAAAGAATAATAATAACCACAATAGCAAAATACTACGATTTAAAAATATACAAAAATAAGAAGGCAAAGAAAAAAAGAGTATTCTACCAACATGTAAATAATTACACAAAAAAGGATATTCACCATAATCTAGCTACAGACTAATAAGGCACTACTCCACCAAATACCAAGACTCAATAGCTCAAAAAAAATCGAAAAAATTATAATCTATAGAACATATATTAATATCATGGGCAATTGATTTTGTTTTCACACCAGAATCTTATCCACACCTATATACAAATTTAACGAATTATTAACAAGTTTTTCACGAAATATAGCATATATTATCTGTAAAAAACTCATCAAAATGAAATTCGAGCTCTAAAATAGAGAACAATTCCATGTTGAAAATCATGAAAAAATCGAAACAATCCCAATTGTTTTAAAAAGTTTAATTTTTTAATTTTAGAAAAAATAATAAAATTCATAAAATAGGTAAATATTATAGAAATGATCAGAAATCAAAGTCTAATGATTGATTAGGTGATTTTATTGGAACACAAATTTTTTGATTATCAGAAATTTCAATTAAATTTATATCAATTCCATAAGCTTTTTTTAGATTATCTTGAGTTATGACATCGTTTGGATTTCCAAAATCTATAAAGGACTTGTTTTTCATAATAGCTACTTTATTAGAAGTTGAAAAAGCATGGTCTGGAAAATGAGATGACATGATAATAGCTAATCCCATTTCAGACAATTTATCAATTATTTCTAAAAGTCTTATTTGATTTCCAAAATCAAGATGCGATGTTGGTTCATCTAAAATAAGTAAATCTGGCTCTTGTGCTAATACTCTAGCTAAAAAAACTAATTGTCTTTCTCCTCCACTTAATGTACTATATTCCCTGTCTTTAATATATGACATTCCAAGGTTTTTCAGAGCTGTTTCAGCTATTTTAATATCTTTTTCTTTAGGAGAATCGGTTAAATTGATATAAGGTGCCCTACCCATTAAAACAACATCCAAGACAGAAAATGGGAATGTTACAACATGTCCTTGAGGAATGTATCCTATTATTTTAGATATTTCAGTATAAGAGAACTCCTTTATATTTTTCCCTTCAATTAGTACATTGCCATTATTAGGTGTGTATATTCCATTTAAACATTTTAATAAAGTTGTTTTTCCAGTTCCATTAGGACCTAAAATGCAAAAAACATCTCCTTTATCAATAGTGAAATTGATATCCTCAAAAATGTTATTATTATCTTCATATGCAAAAGAGAGATTTTCAGCTTCCATGATCATTAAATCACCATTTAAACTATAGTATTAATATCAATGATATAAATTAATATCAATAATATTCCTATGATTATTGTATATTAATTCTATTATTACCAATATTCTAAAAATTATTATTATAGATTAATTCCATTATTACTCATATTCTAAAAATTATTATTATTATAGATTAATTCCATTATTATTCATATCTTAGAAATTATTATTATTATTATTATTATTATTATTAAATGCATTAATTTATTTTTATGTATGATATTTATATAGAATTTTAAATATGATATCATTTAAGTACTACATTCATAGTTTAGAATATTATGACCACTGCGAATAGCCTTTCCTAAGTAGATATAAGAATATTGGAACACCTATTATTGCAGTTAATATTCCAATTGGCATTTCAATTGGAGAAGCTGTTCTTACAACATTATCAATTAACAATAAAAAGCTTGCACCTATACTTAAACTTGCAGGAAGCAAGATTTTGTGATTTGGACCTACTAACATACGAGTTATGTGAGGAACAAGTAATCCAACCCAACCAATAATACCACTTATAGAAACTGAAGCAGCAGTTACTAACGTACAGGCAATAATGATGATAAATCTAAGTCTTGAAGGGTGAACACCTAAAGATTGGGCTTCTTCATCACCCATAGCTAATAAATTCAGTCTCCATCTTAATACTAACAAAACAGCTATTCCTATTACAATTGGACCTACTATAACCAGTAATTTATCCATAGTTACAGCAGATAAACTACCCATGAGCCAATAAACAATTTGAGGCAGTTTATCATTTGGATCAGCTATAAATTTAGCTCCAGATATCAAAGCATTGAATAGTGCAGATATTGCAACTCCACAGAGAACTAAAACTAGAATTCCTCCTGTTTTATAGCTTTTAGATATTGAGTAAGTTATGGAAACAGAGAGCATTCCGAAGATAAACGAAAATAGCTGAACTAACAAATTTCCTCCTGAAACAAGTATAGCTAGTGCTGCACCAAATCCTGCTCCATTAGATACTCCCAATATATCCGGAGATACCAGTGGATTTTTGAATATTCCTTGAAAAGCAGCTCCAGCAATAGCTAAAGATGCTCCAACTAGCATAGCAGCTATTATTCTAGGCAATCGAATATCAAAAACTATAGATGATACCGATGAAGAAACAGCTAAATTATGATTTATTGGACTTAAAAGAGTTAAAATCACTTCAATGGGAGTTATTGGATATCTCCCTAATAAAAATGAAGAAAAAAATAAAATAATAGGAAGTAACACTAAAATAAACATTGCTACATAATAATTTGAATCTCTCATATAAATCTAAATCCTAATAAGTATAAACCTAAATCTTAATAAATATAAATCTGAATCCTAATAAGTATAAACCTAAATATTTTAATCAAACATACCAGTAAATGGCTAATAAACAACTAACTAATAAATAAATAATAATTAGTTAGTAAATAGCTAATAAAATAGTTATTAACTAATAAGTAGCTAATAAAATAGTTACTAACTAATAACTAGCTAATGAAATACTTATTAACTAATAACTAGCTATTTTACATATTTTCTTCTTTGAGTCCACTATTCTTAAGAATAGATAAAACATCAATATCACTTAAATCATAATTATAAAAATCTCTATAAAATTCTTTGGTTATTTTTTTAAGATCTATATCATTGTATTTATCTGGATAAAGAACTTTAGCAGTCCAAGGAATTCCAATTATGATGTTTGCACCAGGCGGTCTATCAAACCATTTAAATGGAGATGAAGGAGATAAATAAACTTGTTTATTTTTTACTGCATCAATATTTGCCCATTTTGAATTGGTGTATACACTATCATAAAATTCTGAATCTGTGGTTATTATAACTTCAGGATTCCAATTGATTACTTGTTCCATAGAAACTTCTACTTGTCCAACTCCATCTTGTAATTGAACATCAGCTACATTTTTCCCACCACATATATCAATCAATTGTCCATGAAGTGAGCCACTAGGATCTGTTTGAAGACCTTCTTCTCCTTCAGCATAATAAACTTTCTTTTTCTCATTTTCTGGGATGGAATTAGTAACACTCTCGGTTTTATCTAGATAAGTATTAGTAAAATCAACGAGTTTATTTGCTCTTTCTTCAGCCCCTAATAATTTTCCCATAAATTCAATTGAAGGAACTATTTTTGTAACATCGGAATTATCTGTAACACCTATAACAGGAATAGTCCCAAACTTTTCTTGTCGTTCATTAACTGTGCTTAAATCAACACCCATGGCCCCCTCAATTATAATGTCTGGACCAGAGGCAATTATTTCTTCATAATTTCCATCTTGTCTTCCAAACCATCCACCAACAACAGGTAGATTTCTATAAGCATCCGCAACATATTTCAACTCAGTATCACTCCAGGCAAAATTTATACCAACTAATTTATCTGGAGCTATCATATAAACCATTGTAGTCATCGGTGGAGAAGTAGCTACTACATTTTCAACATTTCCAGGAACTACAACAGTCCTGCCAACCATATCAGCTATAGTCAAATTACTGTCTTGAGAAAGAGAACTAGAATCGAAATAATACGCAATTCCTACTCCAATAACTACTAAAATAGCTATTAACGGTAATATAATCTTTTTATTCATTAGTACGCCTCTTTTTATTAGTAACTTTGAATAATTATTCCGCGATAGTCAGTTTATAATATGATTATAAATAATAATCATTATTAAAATAAATTATAATAATAATAATCATTGTTAAGTAAATTATAATAATAATTGTTAAATAAATTTATTATAAAAATGAATATAATTAATTAATTCATGGAAAAAGCTATTTTTTCCACCACATTAAAACTAAATCGGCTTTATCATTAATATTTTCTAATTTTCCATCTTCAGGGTTTTTATGGAGATTTTCTTCTAAAAATGGTCTTATTTTCCCTATTTCTTCTTCTGTTAATTTTCCAGATTTCCATTTCATTCGAATGAAAGCATCCTCTATATCATCATATTTCCTGTTACCTACCAAATCAAAATTTTCAATATTTGGATAGATTCCTAAGCTAATTAGCAAATTAAACAAATAATCATAAGGAGCAAAATCAGGATATTTTTTACCAATAGAATCAAAGAATTTTTTCTCTAACAACCAGTTATTTCTTCCAAAAACAACTAAAAAAACGTATTTATTAGCTATTTCATTCATGTTAAGGATAACTTCTTTAATATCATGAATACCCATTAATGAACGTGAAGATAAAACAACATCATATCTCCCTACAGACTTAACATTAGCATCCTCTATCTCCATTTCAAGAATATCAATATTATCAATGCTATCATGTTCACACCTTTGACGAAGTAACTCCAACATCATTTCAGAAGAATCAAGTGCAGTTACCTTAGCCACCTTCTCAGCCACCAATGATGTAACAGCTCCCTCACCACTTCCTAAATCAATTACAGTATTATTCTTATCTAAAATCAATTTTGGTATCAATTTTTCGTGAAATTCATCCTTTACAGCTATTTTTTCAAAGTGGACTGGGTTTGTATTCTTATCCCAATGTTTTTTTTGATTTCTTTTAGGACCAACTTCTTTTTGCCAAGCCTTTTCCCAATTAATATCATCTAAATTTTGTATACAATCATTAGAATTCATATTGATAAACCTCTCTAAATATAACAGTAAATAATCAGTGAAATTTCATATACGCATTATTAATAATTTATTGAAATATACTAATTACGAAATGCATTATGTTAATAATTATATTAATATAATTTAAATATATCTATTTAATTATTATACTTTCTCATTAAATAGCTAATACAGAAAGATATTTTAGCATACTTTTATTTTAAAAGTTATTAACAAAAATCAAGTCGAAATGTATATATATACTTAACGATAAACTATTCTATCAACAGTTAGATAGTATACAAATTAGTCATTCTTCATATTCATTTATTAGATTCTTAATTTTCGTTGAAAACTAGTTTGTGAATATCTTCTGTGAAAAATAAGAACTAAATGATCAAATAATATCATTTAGATAAATATTATTAAGGAGATGATTAAAATAAAGATTAAAAAAACGAAGCTGATGTTTTTGCTAGTCTTATTCATAGCAATAGGAACCTTAACAACATCATCTGTATCTGCAGCTGATAAGCAAGTGACAGTTGGAATGACTTCTGCTCAGATTCAAGCAATTTTAGACTCTGCAGAAGCAGGAGATATAATTCATGTTGCTGCAGGAGTATATAATGATATTGCCCTAACTATTAATAAAGCTGTAACCATTTTAGGTCATGGTGCAACATTCACAGGTAGTTCTACTAACAACACACCGATATTTGCTCTTGTTTCTGGTAACGATACTAGCTTATACAAAGATATTTCAATATCAAATCTAGTTTTAGAAGCAATGACTGCAATAACTGTTAGAGGAGGTAGTAATATCACCTTAGAGAATCTCACCCTAATTGGTGTCAGTGAGAATAATGGAACTGGTATAGATGCACGAAATGGGGTAAATGGACTTACAATAAACAATGTTGATGCTAGTGGCTTCCGTGACGCTGTGGGCGTTGGTGGAGGAAATAATACACTTATTAACAATAGCTATTTCCACGATTTAGGAAGAAATGGTATGTCCTTTTTCCAAAATTCAGGTAATATAAAAGTTACAAACAATAACATTACTAATTCACAATTTGGTATATACTTTGGAGGAGGAGTCCAAGATATAATAATTGATGGAAATAACATAACTAACATAAGTAATGTAGCAATAGCTCTTGTTAAAGCTGCAAATAGTGCAACCATTATAAACAATGCTATTGATGGTAATGCTATAGGTATTATTATTAAAGCTGGAGATACTAGCCATGGTGCTCCAAGTCAAGTGAATGATATAATTATTTTAAATAACTCTATTCAAAATAATGCATTAATTGGAATATTGTTAGAAAATTTACCTGAAAGCAAAGTAGGTAAAGAAGTAATTATTGGTGATGACAATGTTTTCGGTGGAAATGGCTATGGATATCGTGATGCTAATGGATGGGATCCATCAGAATGGACTACTGCAATCGGAAGTTCATTTGACATAGTGAAAAATTATTATGAAGAGGATAGTCCTGTTCTAAAAAGTAATGTTTCAATATCCAATACCATCAATAAACAAGTGGTTAAAAATGGAGAAAAAACAGTTTACACCATAACTGTTAAAAATACAGGAAACGGATCTTCTGATAAAATTACCGTAGGTACTGGAGTTTCATCTAGCTATGCAAATGTAGCTGTTCAATATAAAGCTTCAGAAAGTTCCTATGCTAACAATCAATGGACAATAAACAGTTTAGGTGCTGGAGATACTGCAGTATTAGTTTTAGAATTGACAACTAAAAAATCAGGATCTACAAACATAATTTCCTCTTTAAAAACTGATAATACTACAATAAATACAAATAGTCAAAAATTAACCATAAATAAAGATATAAAATTATCCTACAGCAATAAATTAGCTAGTTCCAAAATTAAAAAAGGTAAATCAACAACTTTATCTACAACCATCAAAAATTCTGGTAAAGATAAATCCAACAAAGTATCTGTGAAAATAACATTACCAAAAGGTGTTAAAGTTGCTGCAACAAATTATAAAGCACAGTTTAACAAAAAAACAGGACAATGGACTATTGAAGTTCCAGCAGGTAAAACCATTAAATTAAGTATGAAAATATCTGGAACTGCTAAAGGAACTAAAAATATAGTCTTTAATGTAAATGGTAAAACACAGGCTAAGAAATTAGTAGTAGTTTAAATAACTTAAAAAGAGTGTGAATTACTACATACTCTTATTTTTTTATTTTTAATATAATATAACTTAATAATTAATTTTGATAAAATAATAAAATTTATAACTTAATAATTAATTTTGATAAAATAATAAAATTAAAAATTAGAAATATTAAAAATATATATTTTAGATAATTTAGTTATATACTTATTATCTAATAAATATATTTTAGATAATTTATTTATATACTTATTATCTAATAAATATATTTTAGATAATTTAGTTATATACTTATTATCTAATAAATATATTTTAGGTATTCATATTAAAATAATTCACAATATTATTAAGTATAAAAGGAGGGATTAAAATATCTTCAAAAAGAAGAATTCTTCTATTGGGTCTGATTTTTAGTATTTTATTTTTATCTTCATCCATGATATCAAATACTTCATATGCAGCCACATGGATAATAGATTTTCCAGATGCTGGAATGCCTATCAATATAGACAGGATACAAAATATCATTGATATTAATGCTACTGATGGAGATACCTTATTGTTTAAAGGAACTTCTTATAGTCACTTATATTTGTTAATAAATAAATCACTTAATATCATCAGCGAAGTTGGCACCAA
Organism: Methanobrevibacter cuticularis; assembly: GCF_001639285.1. Classification (GTDB taxonomy): domain Archaea; phylum Methanobacteriota; class Methanobacteria; order Methanobacteriales; family Methanobacteriaceae; genus Methanobaculum; species Methanobaculum cuticulare. Next base: position 18,469 of record NZ_LWMW01000126.1, read on the forward strand.
AATAACTGGATGTCCTCAAAATCCTAATGAACAAAAGGCTATTTTTGTAATAAATGAAGGAGGAAGTGGTACCAACATTTCTGGATTTAATATTACATCTACTCCTGAGAATAGTACTGCAATATTCATAACTAATAGCTCTAATGTAACTATCAAAAATAATACTATCACAGGCAATGGAACTGGTGTTAAAGTAAATACTAGTACAAATGTAACAGTTAATAATAACACAATTACAAATTCCAAAACTGGAATAAATATAACTGATTCTAATAATACAAAAATAATTAATAATACCATTACTGGTAATGAAGAAGGAATTAGATTTTCTGGAAACACAAGCAATAGTGAAATAAGTAAAAATAATATTTCAAAAAATAAAGAATATGGAATTATGTTTGAAGGACCAGAAATAAACACTCATAGAAATGTGAAAATAAATTATAATTATATAAATGATAATGAACATAACTCTGGAATATATATCAATAGTAGTTATCCAAATATGAATATTTCAAGTAATATGATAACAAACAATGGAAGACATGGAATATGCATGGATTATGGTGCTAATAAAACTGGAAACCCAATTATCGAATACAACTATATACTGGGAAATAAAGGATTCAATGACTTTGCAATACAAAGAATCAATACTTCTGATGATGATAGACTCCCATTAACAATAGGCTACAATTTCTATGGTACTTCTTCAAGAAGTTTATTACCATTATGTGCAAAAACAGATACTGGAATTATATACACTAAATTAGAAAAAATATCAAATGGACTATATAAAATATCATATCTCACAGCTGATACTAACACTTTAGTAAAAGAAATGATAGCCCATGATGTAAAAGTTTATCTTAATGATGAGTTTAAAAATGTTCTAGTTTCCAATGGGGCAGGTATTGTTGATTTTAGAGAATCCAATTTTAAATCTAGTGGAAATGAAGTTTATACCTATTATAAATATAAAGAATCTATTCAAGTAAAAGAAAGTGATATTCCAAAAAAATCAATCAATATTTCAACGACTATAAATTCTAACAAGATTAAGAATGGAGCAACAGCTAAATATACTGTTACTGTTAAAAATAATGGTGATAAGAAAATAAAAAATATAAATATAAGTAAGATGATTCCTAATTTTAATGTTTACAATTATAATGTCAATATAGGAACATTCAACAAGAAAACAGGTATTTGGACTATCCCTTTATTGAATGCAGGAGAAATAGCTACATTAAATATTTTTATTGTTCCAAATAAGGCCAATACATACAAAACTAAAGCAGTGTTAACTGGAGATGGGTTTAATATAGAGTCAAATCAGCTCTCTATGAAAGTTGAGGACTATGTGAAGATTTTATCAACCAATAAGATAAGTGCAAAAACAATTAAAAGGAATAAATCAACTTATTTAATATCTACACTTAAGAATACTGGAACCTTATCTTCAAAATATCTAAAAATATCTATAAAGTTGCCTAAAAATCTCAAATTGGTAAATATTAACTATAAAAAATATTTCAACAAAAAAACTAATCAGTGGAAAATTAAAGTTCCTATGAAGAAAACGTTGATATTAAAAATGAAAATTAAAGGAATAAAAAAAAGTACAAATAAAATAACTTTTAATATAAATGGTAAAAAACAGACAAAAAAGTTAAGAGTATTATAATGTAATAATACTAAGTAAAACATGCACTGATTACCAATACTAAGTAAAACATGCACTGATTACCAATACTAAGTAAAACATGCACTGATTACCAATACTAAGTAAAACATGCACTGATTACCAATACTAAGTAAAACATGCACTGATTTTTATTTAATCAATTTATTTATACTTTTCTTTATCTTATTAAATTTATTATTTATATTAACATTCATATTAACTTATTATAATTCTGTTATAGTATTTCTGGAAAGGTTCTTAGGCAATGTCTAGAATCCTGCTGATGAAAAGATTCAGTATTAATAATTCCTATTTGATAATACTTCAAAAGTAGCTATTTGCACTTTATTTTAAAGATAAAAATTAAAATAACAATTTTTTCAAAATTATTAAATTTTTCATATTCATTAAAAATTTGTCTATCAGCAGAATTTTAGACAAAGCCGTTCTTAAATTTTAAAAATAAATTAAACTCTCAATATCATTTATTTTCAATTATAATATCTTAAAATTGATTATTATTAAAAATATATTATTTAAACATGATTATTAATATTAGTAAATTGATTAAAATTATTAAATTAGAATTAGAATATTTAAACATAGTTATTAATTAATAAATTGATTAAAATTATTAAATTAGAATTATAATTATACTTAAACATGATTATTAATATTAGTAAATTGATTAAAATTATTAAATTAGAATTATATTATTTAAACATAGTTATTAATTTAATAAATTGATTAAAATTATTAAATTAGAATTATAATATTTTTTCATATGATTTATCTATTAAGAACCTTATCAAAATAACTATCTTTCATTAAATTCATCATAAATTCTTTATAATTTTCTGTATCTTATTAAATTTTTTATTATAGTCAAGCACGAATTTTTAGCAATAATTATATTTTCTATTTAGTTGATATGTCTTTATTTTCAATATAAAGAATAAAATAAGCTAATTGGAATTTATTAATATTGCCAAAAAATCGGTTTTTCGACTATATTTGTATTAAGTATTATTGATTTTTTGAACAATATGAAAATCTGTACATAACTATTATATATGAGAAATATATATAAATATTTAATAGTTATTAAGAATTTTAGAAAGGATGTAGCCTAATATTATAATTTTAAATGGGTTTTATTTGGTCAAAAAGTGCTATAAATAGCTATATCCTCTAAATTATCTTATTTAAATGTTAAAATTTTATAAAGGAATAAAAATGAAGAATAAAAACAAAATAGTGACATTAACATTTCTATTTCTAATAATTATATTTCCACTTAATATGGTGTCTGGAGTGGATGTGTATGATGCTTCATACTATAATGATCAAAATTTATCATTAAGTCAACAGATACAAAAGATTATTGATAGTGCTGCAATTGGAGATACTATTAATTTTTTAGGAAAAAGTTATGAAAACTTAACTTTAGTAATAAATAAAAAGTTAAATATTGTAACTAATGTTGGAACAACCATTAAAAACTCAGATACGAGTAGTTCACTAAATAGTATATTTTTTATAAACGGATCATCTGCTGCTGGAACAACAATATCTGGATTTAATATTTCAAATAAAAATGGAAATGGAATTGTATTAAATAACACGAAAAATATCAAAATTTCTAAAAATAATATAAGTTCATGTAAAGAATCAGGAATATCAATAGAAAAAAGTTCAAACATAAATATTACTCAAAATAGTATAAAAAATTCTACTGAAGGAGTTTCAATATCCAACAGCAACAACATAAACATGAAAAATAACACTGTTACTGAAAATAGAAATAATGGCATTACTATAAAAAATACTGAAAAAGTAACAATAGATTCAAATACCATAACAAAGAACAATGGATCTGGATTAAATGCTTATAATACTACTACAACCAATATAACTAATAACCAAATCTTAAATAATAAAGAATCTGGTATTTTAACTGAAAGTTCTGCAAAAAATATGGTTATAACCAAAAATACAATAAAGCATAATTATTATGGAATAAGATTGAATTCAAATCAAAATAATAGATTAACAATAAAAAGTAATACCATAAACGAAAATCATGATGGTGTTAGCTTTGGTCCAAAATATGTTGATGATAAATCAAAAACTATTTCATCAAATGTAATATATAAAAACTCTGGAAAAGAAGTTGAGCTTATTGAATCAACATATCCCAATCTTGAAGTAGGTGCTAACTGGTATGGTTCAAACAGTGAAAGTTTTGTTAATCTCTGTCCTAAACTTACAACAAGTTTAATACAGGCCAAACTTGTAAAAGGGAAAGGTGGACAGTATTCTGTAGTTTTTAAAGATAAAAATGGGAATGTAATGGCAGATCTTCCATCATTAGACGTCATTTTTACTTTAAATGGAAATAATAAAGTTGTTGTTAAAAGTAAAAATGGAGTTGGTAGTGTTGACTATAGTTCAATACTATTTAGCTTATTAAGTCAAGACAATTTTATTGAAATGTCTGTAGATAACTTCAGAACAAATCAAGTTCTAAGTGCTAAAGATAACAGAGAAAATTATGAATTATGGATCCAAGAATCAAATCAACCAACTGGAAATAACCTAGGGGATGATAATGGTCTAGGGCATGATAACGGAGATGGAACTGGAAATACTCAAGGTACTGGTTCACAGAGTTCTGGAGTCAAAAATCAAAATAGTGCAGATTCTGGAGATACTGGAGCTTCTGCTGCCGAAAATTCTGGTGAAAATCCTACCGATTCTAATTCTGCAAAAGAAATAATAATTCAAGACCCAGCATTGAAAATAGAAGATCCTCAAAATTTAACCTACATTATTGTTGGTTTACTAATTGGTGTTATAATAGTAGGGTACTTCACAGATAAAATAAATCTCTAATGAGAAAATGAATCTTTGCTAATCATTGTAGAATGCATCCAGCTGGAGAATGAAAAATGATTGATCAAAAACTAATAGAACTAATGATTATTTTATTATTGTTCTCTATATCAATAAGCATTGGTTTAAAACAATATAATATGGAAAAATACAAAGCTATTATGACAACTGTTTATTTCATTTTATTACTTATAGTTTCATTCTTCATTTCAAATATTTATAGTAAAAATATAATCCCTTTTATTAATAATAACTTAGAATTTCTGATGGCTATAATAGGAATGTTTATTCTTTATACTGGTTTTAGATTTCTTTTAGAATTTAAAAATAAAAAAGAAACTAGCTATTTAAAAAGTGAATCCAAAAAGAATAGTTTAAAAGAAAAGATTACAAATAATCTTTCATTACCTTTACTTCTTATAGGAGCATATTTTGGGATATTGATTAATCTAATATATGTAGCACCTGTTATATGGATGTCAGTTTTTGAACTGGGATTAATCTGTTCAATTACATCATTTATTATGATAATCTCAATATATCTAATCTTAAGCAACTTTTTGAAAGTAAAAAGCTATATATACAATGAAACAATTGGAATTTTTTTAATATTATCTGGGATATATTATCTAATTGTTTACACGTTTATTCCAAATTTTCAAAGTAGTCTAACTGACAAAATGAGTCCTTTAACTTTGCCTGAAATCAATATGATGATCACTATATTAATCATTGCAGTAATAGCTATTGTAATAGGATTCTTTATAAAAAAATCTAAAAAACTTAAGAATTTACTTTAAAAAACTGATTTACAATTTACATAAACCTTATTTACAATTCACTTTAAACCTTATTTACAATTTACATAAACCTTATTTAGAATTCACTTTAAACCTTATTTACAATTTACATAAACCTTATTTAGAATTCACTTTAAACCTTATTTACAATTTACATAAACCTTATTTAAATTCATGATACCACATAAATTATCAAATCAAAAAAAAAGAATAAATAACAAAACCAAAATGGATTATTTCAGAGTGTGATCAAATGGAAATCTTAGGAAGTGAGATACTAACTAGTTTGTTGCATGCAATATCTCAAACTTTATTGATACCAGTAATAATACTACTTTTAATATTCGTGATATTTACCCTAGTCAGTGTGGGGGGGATTATATCAGAATATAAATCTCGTAAAAAACTTAAATTAAATGAGATCGAATCATTGATAAAATCAATCAATACCACAAATACCTATCATGAAATGGAAGATACAATCAATAATTCTGATATTGGAGAAAGTTACAAAATAGCTATTTTGAAAATCATTGAAAATCATGATTTTGGAATTGAAACTAGAAAAGCTTTTGCAGCTAAAATAATAGAAGAAGAAGAATTAAAAATGGAAAAGTCTGTTGAAAAAACAGACATAATAGTGCGAATTGGTCCAACTGTTGGGCTTATGGGGACATTGATTCCAATGGGGCCTGGACTTGCATCTCTTGGGGCAGGAAATATAGAATTATTAGCTCAAGCTATTATAGTAGCTTTTGATACAACTGTCACAGGGTTAGCTGCAGCTGCTGTGGCCTACATAATTTCTAGAGTTAGAAAAAGATGGTATGAAGAAGACCTATCTAATTTTGAAGTATTAATAAGTTCAACTTTAGAAATTCTTGAAAAAAAAGCTTAAAAATGATTATAGATAATGAAAAATTATAATCCAAAAAATTAGAAATGACAACAAATTAGAACAATAAGAAAATATTGATTGTCATGAGAAAAAAAGGAGAGCTATGATACTTTAATAAGAAAAATAAAAAATGGAGAGATATAATAATCTAATAAAAAAAGAAAAAATGGAGAGCTATAATAATCTAATAAGAAAAATAAAAAATGGAGAAACATGATGTCTATAAGAAAAAGAAAAATTTTAGGCAAAACCAGCGGAGATGAAGATCCACTTTCTGGAATGGCTAATTTAACTGATGCTATGTTAGTCTTAGCTGTTGGTTTTTTGATATTCGCAGTTATGTCCATGAACATGCAAAGTGTAATTTTTAATGATTCTTCACCTGAAGAAAGAAGCAAATTAGCAGAAGCAATAAAAAACACAGTAGCTGTTGAAACTGGAGAAGAATATAATGGAACTGCAGATGTCGATTCTGGAAGCGACGCAGGTATGGAAAACATGGGAACAGTCTATAAAGATCCTGATACAGGAAAATTAATAATGATTCCTCCTACAAGCTCTTAATATTAAATAAAAATTCATAATAATTAAAAATAATTAAAATATTTCATAGAAGATGAATAATATGAATCAATTAATAAAAAATTCAAGTATGAAAGAAGTATATTCTAAAAAAGGTATCTCTAAAATTTTATGTATGGTATCAACTATCATTTTTATTTTAGCAGTGTTTTCTATAATTATTTCAAATGTTTCGGCTGCGACAATAACTGTATCTCCTAATACAACTACTTCAGCGGATAACCATTCAATTAATGATGCTATAAATGCTATTAATCCTTCAACTGATTTAGAAAATACAATAATCCTATTAGAAGGAACCTATAACACAGATGAAGATATTAATAACAACATAACACTCAATGGTAACCTTAGAATAGTTGGTAACTCTAGCCCAGATAAGGTAATAATTGATGGTAGAAGTCTGGGATATTTATTTAACATATCACCTAATTCTAATGTTACCTTTGAAAATATAACCTTTAAAAATGGAAATAGTGCAAATGGAGGTGCTATTTACAATAATCAGGGAAATGTTACAATAAGCAATTCCATATTTAGTAACAACAAAGCTGATGCCGACGGAGGAGCTATCAACAATAAAGGACATATATCCGTTATTAACTCTATATTCATAAACAATATTGCAACTAATGGTGGAGCTATTTATAGTACCTCTAACTCCAATATAAGTTGGTCTAATTTCACCAACAATAGTCAAGCTATTTGGATTTCTGGTTCAAATAATTCTATTTTAAGCTCTAACATCCTAAATAACTTAAATGGAATATATATAAATAGTAATTCTAACGGAACTATTGTAAATTACAATAGAATTTTAAATAATACTGCAAATGGTTATGATTTAGATAACTACGGAAATAATACTGATGCTAATTTAAATTGGTGGGGTGTTAATAATCCAAGCTCTTCACAAATTAGAAATAACGGTCAAAACTTTATTAAAGATTATTGGTATGTTTTACAAATAACTTTAAACAATGATAAATACCTTGCTACTGCATCTAAAAATTTTACTAACGATCCAGGTATCTATTTAGCTTATAATCTATCTACAAATAGGCCTATTAATAACGATCCTTTGAAATTAGCTCCATTCAATGTTACTGTCCTATGTCCATTTGGAAACACATTCAACAGAAACATTCAAACATTTTCAATAAGTTGGGGAACTGGAACTAGATGGGGATTGCCACTTGATAACTTTAATACTTATTATTCAGTTCAAGTATTTACTGACAATGAATATATACTCTTAGAAATAAATTACATGATATCTAAGATAGATACTGAAGATATTAATGGTAAAGTTGATAAGCCTATAGAATTAGTTGCAAATCTGACAAACGGAACTGGAGGGAGCATAGCTAATAAAACTGTGGAATTTTGGATAAATGGTCTCCTTATTGGAACCAATAAAACTAATGAAAATGGAATAGCTAAATATTACTATACTCCTACTAAATCAGGGATATTTAATTTTCTTGTTAAATTTAATGAAGATAGTGATTATGCTACCTCCAATGCTAGTAGTAATATAACTATAGCTGAACAAAATCCTAAATTAGAAGTTTACAAAACCGAAGGGAAAATAGGTGAAGTTCTTAAGCTAAAAGCTAAACTAGTTGATGAAAATGGGAAGCCTCTTAAAGATAAAACTGTCTATTTTTATCTAAATGGAAAGTTAATTGGATTTTCAAAAACAAATGATGAAGGCATTGCAACTTTATCTTACATTGCTACTAAAACAGGTACATTTGTTTTATCTGCAAAATTCACTGAAGAATCAAAATATCTAGCAAAAGAAAGCAAAAATAGTTTAGTTATTGTTAAAACTACTAAAAACAATGATAATCAGAATTCTTCAGAAAATATCAACAAGAGTAATATCAAAGACCTAAATTCTCCAAAAGCTAGTATGAAATCTACAGGGAATCCGATAATATCTATTTTAATAATGTTATTGACTACAGTATTATGTTTAACCTGCAAAAAAGATTAAAAGTAAGTTTTTTAAAACCTGTTGACTAGAGAATAAATATTCTCTACTTTATATTCTTTTTTAAATATTTTTATGAAATAAACAATCTAAAATCATTTCTAAATAAATACTCTCTAAATAAATACTCTTTAATTCATTTTTTAAAAAAAAAGAGGGTCGGCCAAAATTCCATATCGGCTTGTCAAAATCTTAGGAAAATCCTTTGTTTAGTAAAAGAAGAAACTTTTTTTTGAAAAAAGCTATTTTTGGCCGACCCTCCGACCTTAAAAAAAAAAAATCTTTTTAAAAATTATTTATCTCAATTTAATCAATTATACTTCCTAAAATCTTCTGCCAAGAAGCTGATTTTATATTATCCAAATTCATTACGGTTCTATTAACGTTTAAAATCTTTTGAGGACAGGCTTTCGCACATGCCCCACATAGTACACAAACTTCCTGATTAACAAAACTTTTATTATCTACTATTGTGATTGCATTACATGGACAGACATCTTGACAAGCATGGCAAGAATCTCCTTTGCAAATTAAATCCTCTTCCTCATTTTCATTTAAAATTACTTCACCTTCAAATGGTTTTTTAGTATGTGCTGCCTCTGTAGGACATATTTTTTCACACCAGCCACAGTTGACACAAATTTCTTCGTCTAATACAAGAGCTCCGTCAATAGTAACTTCAGGTATTTGTTCAATGTCCATACAAGAAGTACAGATTATTTTTATTGCATCTTCTGGACAAACTTTCTGGCAAATTTTGCAATACATACATTTGGATTTATCTATTTCAATATCTTTAGCAGTAAACTTTTTAGTTGTTTTTTCACTTTCAGTTTTAATAGTTATTGCTTCAGCTGGACACATCTCTACACAAATACGACAGTTGATACATTTATCCACTTCGGTTCTTGTTTCCCCCATAACAAGATCTTCTACATTTGGTAGATTTCTTTTCATAGCTATTGCATCTCTTGGGCAGTATATTTCACATTTTCCACAATATATGCAATCATCTTTAGTTATTTCTGTACCACAGTTCCATTTTGGATAGTTTTCGATTTTTTTAGCATTTTCACCATTGATTTCAAAGTCTATTGCATCAAATGGACATGCAAATGAGCATAACCCACACAAAACACATTTATCATGATTCATATTGATATAGTCCATTTCCAATATTCCCCTAGCAATAGGCAAAATTGGTCCAAGATTTAAAGCAGATGTAGGACAAATATCAGAACAAATTCCACATCCCACACACTCATCATTAGTATGAGTTATTTTTCTTGTTTCTTTTCCTTCACGGAGCACAGAAGTCATTTTATCACTTATCCTTTTGAAATAGCCTGATTAGGACAATTTGCAATGCAAAGATCACAATCATCACAATTTTCATCTACAACTTTTAGATTTCCACCTTCATCTATTAAAGCTCCTTGTTCACATAATTTAATACATAATCCTTCACCAGGACAATTTGATATATTTCCACACTTTTCATAGTTAATTTTTACTGTCATCATATCACCTTTTTAATAATATATAATTATCAATATGAACATATAAACATATCGATTCTTTTCCGAAAAAAAAATTTACAAAAAATAATTAATATCCTTGCATATTATCATGTTTAAATAAAAAAATGAGGTTTTTTCAAATATGAAAATAATTACACATTAACTTAATAATTATGAAAAAATTTGTTAATAAAAATGATAATTATGAAACACATTAAATTTTTAAATTAAAAATTATTTAACATCCAAATCAATTCAAAAAGAAAAAATTAAAAATATTTTAATAATAATTAAAAATAAAAAGAAAAATCAATGCTAAATCATGGAAACAGCGTACAAATAAATAAAACAAATTATCAATAAATATTAAGATAATAATGATGATAATGATAAGGATAAAGATAATAATGATGATAATAATAATAAGGATAAAGATAATAATAAGGATAAGGATGATACTAAAAAATATTTTGAGGACTACTAATAAAAACATTAAGACTGTTAAAAATATTAAAAAAATTAATGAAAGTAATACTAATTAAATAAAAGAGTAAATAATTAATTTTTATTAATTAGTTAAATATTAGATATTTATCAAATTTAAATTAATTATTTTCTTCAATGTATTCATTTAATGATTTAACTTTTAATTCACTGCATTTAATAGCTTCAATAGCATTCAAAGCAGCTTTAGCCCCAGCTAGTGTGGTAACATAAGGGATTCCAAGTTCAATAGCTAATCGCCTAATCTTATAACCATCAGATGCTGATAATTTTCCAGATGGGGTGTTGATTATCATATCTATCTCTTTATTTAAAATTGCATCACTAACATTAGGAGAATTTTGACTAATTTTACTTATTTCAGTGACATTCTCACTAGTAATTGATTTTGCAGTTCCTGGAGTAGCTACTACTTTGAAACCTAAATCAATTGCTTTTTCAACTATTTCTTTTACTTTTGGTCTATCAGATTTTTTAACACTTATGAAAATAGTTCCTTTCTTTGGTAAATCCATATTTGCAGATAACTGAGACTTATAAAAAGCTAGTCCAAAGTTTTCATCTATACCCATACTTTCTCCAGTTGATTTCATTTCTGGACCTAAAATAGTATCGGCCTCTGGAAGTTTGAGAAACGGAAAAACTGATTCTTTTACCGCCACATGATTTAATTTGATCTCTTCAGTTAAATTGAGATCTTTTAATTTTTTTCCAATGATGAGTAAAGAGGCTATCTTAGCAAGTGGTACTCCAATAGCTTTACTAACAAATGGAATAGTACGACTTGCTCTAGGGTTAGCTTCAATTATGTAAACCTTCCCTGAATCTCCCTCATCAAGCTTTACAGCATATTGAATATTCATAAGGCCTATTACATCAAGTTCAATAGCTAATTTATGAGAATAATCCCTAATAACATCAAGAAGATTTTCTGGAATAGTTTGAGGAGGTATTACGCAGGCAGAATCTCCAGAGTGAACCCCAGCTTCTTCAATATGCTCCATTATTCCTCCTATGAAAACATCTTCACCATCACAAAGAATATCTACATCAACTTCAACAGCATCTTCTAAAAACTTATCCACTAAAATAGGGTGTTCTGGAGAAACCTTCACTGCCTCTTCCATATATTCTTTAAGCTCATAATCATCATAGACAATTTCCATAGCTCTCCCACCTATTACATATGAAGGCCTAACTAGAACCGGGAATCCGATTCTTTTAGCTGCTATTCTTGCATCATCAAAGGATTTAGCCAAACCATAAGGAGCTTGAGGAATGTTTAATTTGTTCAATACTTCTGTAAATCTCTCCCTATCTTCTACCCTATCAATACTTTCGTAAGGAGTTCCAAGTATTTTAATACCTGCCTTTGCTAGAGGAACAGCTAAGTTAATAGAAGTTTGTCCACCAAATTGAACTACGACCCCTTCAGGTTTTTCTTTTTCGATTATTCCCATAACATCTTCAAAGGTTAATGGTTCGAAAAATAGCTTATCTGAAATATCATAATCAGTACTTACAGTTTCTGGATTATTATTGATTATTATTGTTTCAATACCCTCATCCTTTAAAGCTAAACTTGAATGAACGCAACAATAATCAAATTCAATTCCTTGTCCAATTCTAATCGGTCCTGCACCTAAAATCACAATCTTTTGATTATTCGAAACTTTAAGTTCATCTCCTTCATCATAGCTGCTATAATAATAAGGAGTTTTAGCTTCAAATTCAGCAGCACATGTATCAACCATTTTATAAGAGGGTTTAACATCATGGTCATTTGCTAATTTTTTAATATTTGTAATATCCATGCCTGTTATTTCAGCTAAGGTATAGTCAGAAAACCCCATTTTTTTAGCTTCTAAAAAGAATTTTTTATCATGAAGAGATTCATTCTTAATTCTTTCTTCAAAATCAACAATGTTTTTTATTTTATTAATAAAAAAAGAATCAATGCTAGTAATTTTTTGAAGTTTTGCTACAGACATTCCCATCTTCAAGGCACTATAAATTTGAAACAATCTCTCATCAGTAGGATTTTCTAAATCATCTTTAGTAAAATCAACTTCTTGAAAACCTTCATATCCAATATCAAGTGAACGAATAGATTTGTGTAAAGCTTCTTCTATGGTTCTTCCAATAGACATAACTTCCCCCGTAGATTTCATTTGAACACCAATCTTTCTGTTGATGCCTTTAAACTTATCAAATGGCCATCTTGGAATTTTAGAAACCACATAATCAATTGTTGGTTCAAAAGAAGCAGGTGTTTCTTTTGTTATGTCATTTTGAATCTCATCAAGTGTCATTCCAATAGCTATTTTAGATGATATTTTAGCAATTGGATATCCTGTAGCTTTTGAAGCTAATGCACTACTTCGACTTACTCTTGGATTTACTTCAATGACTTTATATTCTCCAGTATTTGGATTGACAGCAAATTGGATGTTACATCCACCTTCAATTCCAAGAGCCCTTATGATTTTAATGGAGGCATCTCTAAGTTGTTGAGCTTCAATATCATTTAAGTTTTGAGCAGGAGCAACCACTATACTTTCACCAGTATGTATTCCCATAGGATCTATATTTTCCATACTACATAAGATAATACAAGTATCATTTTTATCTCTCATAACCTCATATTCAAATTCTTTCCAACCAATAACAGATTCATCAATAAGAACTTGATTAATAAAACTCATATCTATACCATGAGAAGCAATTTCAATCAATTCTTCTTTATTATGAGCTACACCTCCACCAGTACCCCCTAAAGTAAAAGCAGGTCTCACAATTACAGGATATCCTATCTCTTCAACAGCTTTTAAAGCATCTTCAATGGATTCTACAGCCTTAGCTTCGGGAATAGGTTCATTAAGTTTATCCATGAAATTAGCAAATAATTCCCTATCTTCTACATTAGCAATTGTGGAAACAGAAGATCCTAATACTTTTATTTTATCAAGAACTCCTGTTTCACCTAACCTAGTAGCTATATTAAGACCAGTTTGCCCCCCCATAGTGGGAAGAATTGCATCTACTTTTTCTTTTTTGATTATTTTAGCTACTATTTCTGGAGTTAAAGGTTCTACATAAACTTTATCTGCCATGTCCATGTCTGTTTGAATTGTAGCAGGATTACTATTTATTAGTACAGTTTCAATCCCTTCTTCCATAATAGACTTACAAGCTTGAGATCCCGAATAATCAAATTCAGCAGCTTGTCCTATTTGAATCGGCCCTGAACCGATTATGAGTACTTTTTTAATATCATGATCAATTGGCATCTATAATCCCCATTTATTTATTAGTAATAATAATCTTTAATAATCATCCACAAACAATAATATCCATAATCACTTAAACTTATTCAATATAAAAATGATTCCATCATTAATAATCATCCACAAACAATAATATCCATAATCACTTAAACTTATTCAATATAAAAATGATTCCATTATTAATAATCATCCATCATCTGTTTAAATCTATCAAATACAAAACTTGTATCATTTGGACCAGGTCCTGCTTCAGGATGGTACTGGACACATTGAAGAGGTAATTCTTCATGGGAAAATCCTTCAGGAGTACCATCATTAAGATTGATTTGAGTTAATTCTAAAGGAATGTCTTTTAATGAGTCTGCATCTACAGTGAATCCATGATTTTGTGAAGTTATAAAAACCTTACCAGAAGCCAAGTCTTTAACTGGTTGATTAGCTCCCCTGTGACCAAATTTCATTTTATAAATTTTAGCCCCAAAAGATTTAGCTATAATTTGCTGACCCATACATATTCCAAAAATAGGAAGTTTATCTGAAATTTTTTTCATAGTATCTATTGTTTCTGTAACCCTAGATGGATTTCCAGGACCACAAGAAATCATCAAGCCATCAACATCACAATCTAAAATATTTTTATAATCAGTATCATAGGGAAAAAGAGCTACACCAATATTTCTCTTTAAAAATCCATTAATGATATTTTTTTTCACACCACAGTCAATAATAGCTACTCTTCTTTTAAAATTTTCTCCAAAAACAACTGTTTCTTTGGTTGAAACTTGAGGAACTAAATCCATATCTACAATACTAAGCTGATTTCTAGCCATAGCTTGTAATTCACTATCATCAATTTCTTCAGTAGCCATTGCACATTTCATTGCTCCTTTTTCTCTAATTTTTATAGTTAAATCCCTTGTATCGATTCCACTAATACCAGGAATTTTAAACTCTCTTAAAAATTCATCTAATGTTTTTTGAGATGAAAAAGCAGAAGGTTGTTTACAAACTTCTCTAACAATAAACCCTTCCGTTTGAATCTTACTAGACTGATACCATTCTTCATCTACCCCATAGTTTCCTTGAAGTGGGTAAGTTGACATTAAAATTTGACCTTTAAATGAAGGATCAGTCAGTGCTTCCACATATCCAGTCATTCCAGTTGAAAATACTACTTCCCCAGTAGCTGTTGTTTCATGGCCAAATCCTTCTCCCTTAATTATAGTTCCATCTTCCAAAGCTATTTTGGCTTCATTTTCCATTAAATCACCATATTTGAAACTGATTATGAATTTAAATCATTTTTTTTTATTATGTTATTATTAAAGTATCTTAATATAAAAATTTCATTAACTATTCATTATTTATCTCTTCTTTTATTTTAGTTAATTTAATTAAAATACTTTTGTTATTGGTGACTGTCAAAAACTTGAGGGTTGAGATATTTTTAATATAAATTTGGAAATTTATAATAATGCTAAAAGGATTTATTTTGTAGTTATTTGTGATTTAAAGCAGTTAAATGCTAAAAGGATTTATTTTGTAGTTATTTGTGATTTAAAACAGTGCAATTCATATTTTAATAAAAATCATATTTTTGAAAAATTCTATAATTTTTAAAAACCCTCAAGTTTTTGATAGTCTCTGTTATTGAAATATTTTAAAATATAAAATTTCAAAAGATTATGAAAAAATTATGAAAATATAGGGATAAGAATATTAAAATAATCAATATTGATAAAAAAGAAGAATAGACAAGGTTGATAGAAAAATAGAATTAATATAATTAAATTTATTATATACTGAATTCACTCCCCTTATAAAAGGTTTAAATATAACTTGTAAGCATCAGATCCATCTTCATAATAATTTGAAATTTTTTCTCTGCATTTAAATCCTAAAGATTTATAAAAAGTTATGGCTTCTTTGTTTTGAGACTTAACTTCTAAACTTATTTTGAATATATTGAAATTTTTAAAAATGTCTATAGTAGTTTTTAAAAGCTGAGATCCGACTTTTAATCTTTTATACTTTGGATCAACAGCTAAAGAAATTATATGACCTTGATCTTCTTCAATAGCCCAAAATATAATATATCCCACTATTAAATTCTTTTGTTGAGCTACTAAAAACCCTGATCCCATATCAAAAAGTTGTTTAAGTATTTCAATTTCATATGGTTCAGAAAAAGACATTTTTTCAATTTCATGAACTCTTCTCAAATCAAAAGGCCTGAATTCTCTTATTATCATCTGACTACCTAATTTTCCCCATATCCTATTGAATTTAAATAAAAATAGATTTTTAAATTTAATATATTATGATCGAATTATTCTAAAGTAATTATTATGAACTAATCATAATCTAAACTATTAATATATACTTTAAATTAGAAATTTATAATAAAAATAATCTAAACTATTAATATATACTTTAAATTAGAAATTTATAATAAAAATAATCTAAACTATTATTATAAATTAATTGTTATATTTAAATTATTATTATACTTTAAATTAGAAATTTATAATAAAAATAATCTAAACTATTATTATAAATTAATTGTTATATTTAAATTATTATTATACTTTAAATTAGAAATTTATAATAATTATAATTTTTTATGATTGCCAATAGTAATTATTTTTATTTAATAGGAGCTATTAAATTAAGGATAATATTTATAGTTTTTATTATATCATGAAAATAATTAATAATAACTGTTTAAAACATTAACCATTTAAAAGAATCGCTTATATTATAAATATTCATCGAGATTATATATTAGTAATATGTTAGTATTAAAGTTACTTTTTTAAGCAGAATTGTGATTCATGGATATTATACTACTTATAGTTACTATGTATTTAAATATGACATTAAAATAATGCAAAAACTAGAGATACTTAAATTATAGCAGATATTACTGAAAAATAATAAGAATAATGATTTTTCTAAAAAAAGTTTTTCTTTCCCCTAATTAAAAAAATAAGAGATATTTCAGTTTATTGTTAGTTTTAATCATTTTTAATTCCTTAGTTATTTTTTTTATTAGATGATTAATATTTTAATCATGTTTAAAATCATATATGATTTTAAAAAAAGTTTCAATCACTTGTATTTTTATAAAATAAGCTATTTTTAAGTATCATATACCAAAATAAGATATTAATCTTAGAGCTTTGAATAGAGGTGTTTCAATTCCTTTTGTGTATCTTTTATTTCTTAAAACAAGGTCTAAACAAAGGTTTTTTAAAGAATTAAATAGTAATCTTTATATAGTATGCTCATTAATAGAAAATTGAAGTTAATTACATAGTAAAATTAATAATTAAAAATATAATATATTCAACAATTGGAAATTTGATATTTTAAATTTTTAATTGCTGTGTAATAAACGGATTGAGAGGCGGTTTTTAATAAACCATAAAATAGCATCTAGATTTCTAGATGTTATTTTTTAATTTTATTTAACTTATACAATATTTATTGGTGCAGGAAGGAATGGGTCATTAAAATAACCCAATTATTCAATAATTAATATTGAATTAGTGTGCCATATAAAAAAATATTATCCAATCAATGAATTTAACTTATTTTTCAAACTTTCTAAATCTTGTACAACAGTTTCATCTTTTAAATTATCTATTTTAGGCCTATCAATAATGATAATAGCTATTTTTAGATCATTTGCAGCTTCTAGTTTAGCTGGAACACCACCAACATTTCCACTTTCTTTGGTGATAATAACTTCTGCTTTAAGTTCTTTCATTAGAGATTTATTAAATTCTTTTGAAAATATTCCTTGCATAGCTATTATATGTTCACCAAATATTCCCAATTCATTACATTTTAAAATAGATGACTCAACTGGAAGCACTCTAACATATAAATTATCAATATTCACTGATTTTAAAACATCCCTGATTGTGTTTACTCCTGCTAAATGAAGGATATTGCCATTTTTCCATTTCTTAGCTATTAACTTTCCTGCTTCTTCAAAAGAATCAACATGATAAATAGTACCATTGTTTCTATATTCCAAACTCGGTCTTTCAAAGCGGATATAAGGAATATTACTTAATTTTGAAGCTTCAATAGCTGTTTTTGTAACATTACTAGCATAAGGATGAGTAGCATCAATAAATACATCGAAATTATTGTTATTATTATTATTAGAATTATTATTACTATTATTATTATGGCCATTATCACTCTTATTAGGATTATTGTCCAGAATATCCAAAATTTCTTCTTTTAATAATGGTTTATCTATTACTTCATCTGCACCAGCATCTTTAGCTATTTTTCCACCATAATCAGTGGTTGTAGTAGCTAAAATATATGGCGAATTCTCTGATGAATTTTCTGATGAGTTCTCTAATGAATTTTCTGATGAGTTCTCTGGTGAATTTTCATTATCAAATCCTTCCTTTAAAAGTTTGATTATGTTAATGGAATCCTTAGTTCCACCCATTAAAAATATTCTTGATCTATTTTTAGATTTTTCATCCATAAATCCACCATTTTGTTAGTTTATTCAAAAAATTCACTATCTTTCCCTATTTAATCAAAATTCTATCTAAAATTCTTTCAGAAACTAAAATAGTTCCAGATACGATTAAAATCAAAATCCAATGAAACCATTCCAGACCAGTAGTTCTAAATATTCCTTGTAAATATGGAAGGTAAATAACCAAGAGTTGCAATAAGAATGAAGCAGCAATAGCCACCCAAAAGAAGTTATTTTTATCTTTAGAGTTAGCCCTATTATTTATTGCATTGAATATCTGAAACATAACAAACACTGTGAAAGCTACAGTCATAGCTATTGTACTACCATTAGCTAATTCTTTATTAACATTTAATTCATAGAAATAAAGCAATAAAGTTCCAACTGCCATCACAACTCCTGCAACAAATATCCTAATCAAGGTAATTTTAGTTAAAATATTTCCTTTTTCAGGATTTCTTCCCATTATATCTTTTTCTGCCCCTTCCATACCTAAAGATTGAGCAGGCGGACCATCCATAATAATATTTATCCAAAGAATTTGTATTGGATTAAATGGAATTGGTAAACTTAAAATAGAGGCTGCAACTATTGTTAAAATAGCTCCAACATTGGTAGAAACTTGGAATTTGACAAATCTTTTTATATTGTCAAAAATTTTCCTTCCTTCTTCAATTGCACCTATTATTGTAGCGAAATTGTCATCTTGTATAACCATATCTGCAGATTCCTTAGAAACATCTGTTCCACTACCCATAGCTACACCAATTGAAGCTTTTTTAAGGGCAGGGGCATCGTTTACTCCATCACCTGTCATTGAAACAACATTATCATGATTTTGAAGAGCTTCAACTATTCTAACTTTTTGTTCTGGATAAACCCTCGCATAAACCTGAACATCTTCTACAATAGCTGAAAATTCTTCATCACTTAATTCTTCAAGTTCACTACCAATTAATACTTTTCCTTGATCTAATATTCCAATTTTTCTTCCAATAGCTGCAGCAGTAGATTTATGATCGCCTGTTATCATTACCACATTTATTCCTGCAGTTTTACAAGATGAAACAGCTTCTTTTGCTTCTTCCCTTGGAGGATCCATCATTCCCACAAGTCCAACAAATATTAAATCCTTTTCTACATTTTGAGGATCTTCTATACTAGAATCCCTCTCCATTTTTTTGTATGCTAGAGCAAGTACTCTGAGTGCAGAATTTGTCATTTCATGAATATTTTTACTTATGGTTTCCTTGATTTCATCATTTATAATTTCAATAGTTCCATCATTATCAATGTATTTACACAAGCCTAGCATGATTTCAGGAGCACCTTTACTAAAAACATATAGATTTTGACTAGTAGAGCTACTACTAGTACTGCTAATAGTACTATGTGTAGTATCATTACCATTATTTGTTACTTCATTGGTATTTGAAAATATATTACTATCATCTTTTAATTCATGGATAGTAGTCATTCTTTTCCTAACACTATCCAATGGGATTTCTTTAATCCTAGGATAAATTTTTTCAAGTTTTAATTTAGTATAATCATT
This sequence comes from Methanobrevibacter cuticularis, assembly GCF_001639285.1. Taxonomy (GTDB): domain Archaea; phylum Methanobacteriota; class Methanobacteria; order Methanobacteriales; family Methanobacteriaceae; genus Methanobaculum; species Methanobaculum cuticulare. Next base: position 38,709 of record NZ_LWMW01000126.1, read on the forward strand.
ATCTTGACCATATAACATCACCGCAACATCAGTTGGATCACCAACAGCCTTATTGTCTTTTATGCTTGAATTATTACACAATGCAGAAATTTCTAAAGCTTTATCCTTATTATTAATTCTTGCATCCACAACACTCATCTTATTTAAAGTTAAAGTGCCTGTTTTATCAGTACACACTACAGTACAAGAACCTAATGTTTCAACAGCTAATAACTTCCTGACAATTGCATTAGATTTAGCCATTTTTTGCATACCTAAAGCTAAAGTAAGAGTAAGAATAGCTGGTAGACCTTCTGGAACAGCAGCCACTGCCAATGAAACTGCAGTCATGAATGTTTCAACTAATGGATGTCCTTTAAATAATTGAAGACCAAATACAAAAATACAAACCACAACAGCTATAAGTCCCAACGTCTTACTCAAAGAACTTATTTTCTCTTGTAAAGGAGTGTCTACATCTTTTTCTTGAATCATTTCAGCTATTTTGCCTATAGAAGTTTCCATACCAATAGCTATTACAACACCCATACCTCGTCCAGAAATCACATTAGAATCCATATATCCAATCTTTTTTCTGATATTTTCATCATGAGAATCTTTATCAAAATTCTCAAAATATTCATCAGTGTCATTCTTATTAGAATTATTAGAATTAGAATCACTAGAATTATTAGAATTACGATTAGAATTATTAGAATTAGAATTAATATGACTACTATTAACCCCACATTCTTTAGTTACAGGTTTAGATTCGCCAGTTAAAGAAGATTCATCAATTCTAAGGTCTGCAGTTTCAATCAAAAGAATATCTGCGGGAATCTTATCTCCTTCTTCTATTACAACAATGTCCCCAATAGTAAGATCAGTTCCAGAAATTTTTTCAAATTCACCATCCCTTTTAACCACAGCATTTGTTGAAACCAAACTTTTCAATTTTTCCATAGCCTTCTCAGCACGATATTCCTGAATAAATCCAATTGTAGCATTTAAAATAACTACAATTAATATTACTACTGCATCAATCACATCTCCAACAAAGTATGCAGCTATTGCAGCTACCAGAAGAAGCAAAATTAGTACATCAAAAAATTGCATGATAAATAATTTAATTGGATGATCTTTCTTCTCTTCCCTAAGTTCATTCTTTCCATATTTACTTAATTTCGATTTAGCTTCCTCATGAGACAAACCTGACTCACTAGTTCCGTATCTTTGAAAAATTTTGTCCTTATTACTCATTAAATCCCCTAGTTAGATTAGGATAAACCATTATATTGCTTTATTAAAAATTAATTTAAATGATTTGATAATTTTAATTAATTTCAATTATTCTCTGAATAATTAATTTATTAAGCTATTTTATTAATTTAAATTAATATTAACTTACATAATAACTTCATGAAAACATTTAGTGAGACTGTTTAATGAATTAAATTATAATCGTTAACTTAATTTGAAAATAAAAATAATAAAATATGATAACAAACTAGTAATGAATATATTATTTTCATAGTTATTAAATTTTTATAAATTTTAAAGTCCAAATATTAATTATATTTAATACTTTTAATTAAACCCCCAAAATATCAAAAACATTCAATACTTTTAATTAAACCCCCAAAATATCAAAAACATTCAATATGTTAGAATAGATAAAAAATATCTTATTAAAAATAGAGAATGCCTTATTTGAGATTTTAAAAGCATGCCATATAAACTTATAGTATCAGTTTTATGATTAAATAGAAAAAGAGCTATAGTCTTTAAATTAGCTTAAATCAAAAACAGAGAAAAAGAATTATCTAAAAAACTTAAAAATAATTAAAAATTCAAATTATAGTTTATAATTAAGGAGAATATTCATAGAAAACAGCTTTTTTATAATTAACTAGACTCATTTCTTTATTGATGTTTATATCCTCATTAAACAAAGGTTTTATTATTAAAATACTTCCTGTTTTATCAATGATTTTGCCTAAGTAAGGTTGAAGTTCTGAAGGAGGGCGTATTGAATAGATCACTTTAGCATCTTTATATAGATTAAGTTTTGGATTAGTTATATCATCATATACAACCGTATCATTTGCAGGAGCTATGTCCGTCATTATAAAATTAAGGTTATTATAAAGATTATTATATTCATTTAAATAATTTGAAACATCAAATAATTTCCCAACACCTATTTCAACTACTTTTTGAGAAGTATCTGATTTTCCCTCTAATAACTTGATTATATATTCTCCTAAATCAGCCCACATAATTTTACTCACTTAGATACATTCAATAGTTAAAATTATAACTTAACTTAATTTTATAATAATTTAATTTTATAGTTGACTTAATTTTATAACAACTTAACATTATAGTTAAATTAATTTTATAATAATTTAATAGTTGAATTAATTTTATAATAATTTAATTTAATAGTTGAATTAATTTTATACTAAATTAATTTGATATTATAGATTAAGATTTATTTGAAATTTAATTATTTCGATATAATAAGTGATTACATTGATATAGTACTTTAATATTTTATTTTTAAGGAAAATATTTCTAAAATAATTCTATATAAACTTAATATCAAATTCAATAGTGATAAAAATATCATTACAATTCTTTTTATTAATAAATAAGAAATCTCATCTTATTTCTAATAAAAAATTAATTATAATAATCATTTCGTGAAATAATAATTATCATGTAAATTTATTTCTAATAAGATTAATTAGTTTAATATTATTATTCATATGATAAAAAGAAAATAATTTTAAAACATCATGTTTTTAGTAGATATGACTAAAATCGAATCAGATAATAATAGCTTATTTTCTAATAAAGTGTTAATACTTATTAAAGAAAATGATTGGCAAATTTATGAAATGGATGAAAACAATTGAAAATTAAAAATACGCCAAGACTGGGATTTGAACCCAGGCGGAGAAAATCTCCACAGGATCTCAAGTCCTGCGCCTTACCTGGCTAGGCTATCTTGGCAAGTAGGAATAGTATTATATAATACTAAAACATTATAAACAATTTAAAGTTATAAAATTAATTCCTTGTATAAAAAAGTTAGAAATTGTAAAAATTGTAATAAATTTAAAAAAAGTAGCTAATTAAATAAAATAGCTCTTCCTAAGAATAGCTATATAATATTAGCTATTTATTAAATAATAGCTAACTTAGCTTTTAAGTTCAATTTCAATACTTACATTATCTGGAACATTAACCTTCATAACTTGTCTCATTGCTCTTTCATCTGCTCCTATTCCAACTAATCTTTTGTGAATTCTGAGTTCCCATTTTTCCCAAGTAGCTTTTCCTTCACCATCTGGTGATTTTCTTGTAGGAACCACTAATTTTTTAGTTGGTAATGGAATTGGACCCGAAAGATCTACGCCAGTTCTTTCAGCTATTTTTCTAAGCTGATCACAGACAAAGTTAAGTTTCTCTGGGTCAGTTCCTGTAAGTTTGATTCTTGCTTGATGCATTTTCATCCTCCAAAAAATAAAAAAAATATAAGTTAATTTAAACCTATAAAAAGAATAAGATAGCTATTTAATATTTTAATAGCTAATTATTATCCTATTTATTTAGCAGGAGTAATACCTATACACATACCCGCAGCAACAGTTTGACCCATGTCCCTAATAGCAAATCTACCCATATGAGGGATATCTTTAATATTTTCGATTACCATAGGTTTTGTTGGTTTAACTTTTACAATAGCTGCATTACCAGTTTTGAGGAAATCAGGATTTTCTTCTTCAACTTGACCAGTAGCAGGATTTAACTTTTTAGTTAATTCTAAGAAAGTACATGCAACTTGAGAAGTGTGGCAATGGAATACTGGAGTGTATCCAACAGTTATAACACCAGGGTGTTGTAAAACAACAATTTGAGCATCAAATTCTTTAGCTACAGTAGGTGCGTTGTCAGTATGTCCTGCAACATCCCCTCTTCTGATATCATTTTTACCTACACCTCTAACATTGAATCCAACATTATCTCCAGGTTCAGCTTCATCAAACATTTCATGATGCATTTCTATAGATTTAACTTCTCCAGAAGATCCAGCTGGTTCAAATATAACATTTTCCCCTTTTTTCATTAGTCCAGTTTCTACTCGTCCAACAGGAACAGTTCCTACACCAGTGATAGAATAAACATCTTGAACAGGTACTCTTAAAGGTAATTTAGTTGGTTTTTCAGGAGCTTTAAAATCTTGTAAAGCAGGGATTAATGCTTTTCCTTTATACCATGGAGTGTTAGAACTATTTTCTTTAATGTTATCTCCTTCAAATGCTGAAAGTGGGATGAAAGGAACTTCAGAAGGATTATAACCAACAGATTTAATGAGACCAGATACTTCATCTTTTAATTCATTGAATTTGTCTTCAGAGTAGTCAACTAAATCCATTTTGTTAATAGCTATAATAATTTGATTGATACCTAGAGTTCTAGATAAAAAGATATGTTCTTTAGTTTGTGGCATTACGCCATCATCTGCAGCTACTACAAGTACTGCTGCATCTGCTTGTGATGCTCCAGTAATCATGTTTTTAACAAAATCTCTGTGCCCTGGACAGTCCACAATTGTAAATTCATATTTTGGAGTTTCGAATTTTGCATGAGCTAAATCAATTGTAACTCCTCTTTCTCTTTCTTCTCCAAGTTTATCCATGATGAATCTAAATTTGTTTTCACCTTCATCTAATTGCTGTTCAGCAATAGCCCCTGATTGTAACAAAACGTGTCCAACAAGAGTGGATTTTCCATGATCAACGTGTCCAATAAACGCTAAATTTATATGTTCTTTTGCTTTTGCCATTGTAAAAACCTCTATTTTTAAAATAATAAATCATTATTTTTAAATTCAGTTAAATTATATCGTTTAACTTTATTAAATTTGAACTTAACCATATAAATATATAATGATTTTTAATTTGATTTTTTAACTTTTAAATTTTTTATTTAATATTATACAAGAGTTATCTTATCTAAATAAATTAATCTGAATTTCTCTATTTTATTGATAATCTTTAATATTAGTGTAATTATTGATAATCTTTAATATTAATACAAGATTTATTTATCTAAATAATTTAAATCTAATTTCTCTATTTATTAATATATTTTAATATGAAAAATGGAAAGAAAATTTATTAGCCTATGTAATGATCAGGACCATAAGGTTCTGGAGATAAGCCTTTTCTTTCTCTTATTTCTTTGATAATTTGCTTTTGTAATTCATTTGGTAATCTTTCAAAACCAGAATTTTCAGTAGACCACAAACATCGACCTTCAGCAGCAGACCGTATATCTCCTGCAAAACCAAACATTTCAGCTACAGGAACTTTTGATTCTATGGTAACCATATCTCCTTCTTGTTCCATATTAACAATTTGGCCTCTTCTGTTTTGAATTTCTCTAGTAGAACTACCCATATAATCTTGAGGTACATTAATAAATACCTTTTGCATAGGTTCTAGTAATGTTGGTTTAGCCAGCATTATAGCACCATAGACGGCTTTTCTAATTGATGGAAGAACTTGGGCAGGTCCTCTGTGAACTGCATCTTCGTGAAGTTTCGCATCTACAAGCTTGATTTTTAATCCCATAACTTTCTCTCTGGCTATTGGACCATCATCAAGGGCAGAGTCAAATCCTTCAAGGAGTAATTCTCTTACTTCATCTAAGTATTGAATACCACGAGTCATATTAAGGAATATACTTCTACCATAAACATCCCAAACTCTTCTTGCTTCTTCTTTATCTAAACCATATTCCATGAAGGTAGCGGCCATTTCTTTACCTTTAACTTTACCTTCTTTTATGTCTCCATCTTGTATAGCTTTGAATAAAGAGTCTTCTAAAGGTTCAATTTCAATATAGAATCTGTTATGTTTATTTGGAGATTTACCTTCTACTGGCCCAGCAGTTCCAGCTACAGTTTCTCTGTAAACAACAATAGGTTCAGAAGTAGTGATTTCTACACCCTTTTCATTGATACGATAAGTAATGACCTCTAAGTGAAGTTCCCCCATACCAGAAACCAAATGTTCTCCAGTTTCTTCATTAATTTCTATTCTAACCGTAGGATCTTCTTTAGCTACTTGACGTAAAACTTCAATTAATTTTGGTAAATCTTTGGTATTTTTAGCTTCAACTGCCACAGTAACAACAGGTTCAGATATATGTTCTAATCCTTCAAATTCTTTTATTTTATTACCAATATCACAAATAGTTTCCCCAGCTATTGCACCTCTTGCACCAGTAATAGCTACAATATTTCCTGCAGGGACTTTGTCTGTATTAACTCTTTCAGGACCGAAATATACACCTACTTGTTGTGCTCTCGCCTTTGAATGAGAACCAACTAAATAAACCTCAGTACCTTTTTCAATAGTACCTCCATAAACTCTACCAGTAGCTATTTCACCAGCATGTTTATCTACAGATACATTAGTAACCATAACTGCAAGAGGTCCATCTGGATCAGTATTAATCATAGTCTGTCCTTCAACACTCTCAATATCTCCATCCCAAATACTTGGAACTCTGTAAGCTTGAGAAATATCAGGACTTGGTAAATGTTCAACAACCATACCAAGTAATACTTCAGATATTGGTACTTTTTCAGCTAATTCTTTTTGATTTTCATTATTACAGTAATCTATAATGTCTTTGAAGTTAATTCCTGATTTTTGCATGATTGGAATGTTTATAGCCCAATTATGGTATGCTGAACCAAATGCAACACTACCTGCAGCTACATCTGCTTTCCATTCATCTTTTTTATCTTCAGGAGCCATACTCCTAATAAGTTTATTAGCTTCAGCTATTACTTTCAAAAATCTGTTTTGCAGCTCTTCTGGTTCAAGTTTCAATTCATTTATTAATCTATCAACTTTGTTAATAAATAGAACTGGTCTAACATTTTCTTTTAATGCTTGTCTTAAAACAGTTTCAGTTTGAGGCATAATACCTTCAACAGCACATACAACTACAACTGCTCCATCAACAGCTCTCATAGCTCTTGTTACATCTCCACCAAAATCGACATGACCTGGTGTATCTATAAGATTGATTAAATATTCATTATCTTTAAATTTATGAACCATAGAAACATTAGCTGCATCAATAGTGATACCTCTAGCTTGTTCTTGCTCATCAAAATCAAGGAATCTTTGATCACCTGCAAGTTCAGAAGATATCATCCCAGCACCTGCTAAAAGGTTATCAGATAAAGTAGTTTTACCATGGTCGATGTGAGCCACAATTCCTATATTCCTAATAAACTTAGGTTTGTACATTAACTCCTTAATCTTTTCAATCATTTTAGTACGTCTACTCACAATAATCACCTTAAAAATGTAAAATTTATTGATTGTTATTAAATTAATTGACTAATTTTAATTTAATTAATGTGCAGCTCTAGCTACTCTTTCTTTTTCTTCTTTCTTTTGAATAGCAAAACTTCTTGTATCATGTTCAGAAGCAAGCATCAATTCATCAGCTAAACATTCAGCTACAGATCTTTTATTTTTAAAAGCTGATTGTAGGGTTCCTCTAGTTAAAAATCCTAAAGAAAGGTCTACTCTTCTTTGAGGTGCTATATCTACTGCTACTTGGTAACCAATTCCACCATATTTAATTCTTGTAGTTTCTTCACGAGGAGAAGTATTTTCAACTGCTTTTACTAAAATTTGAACAGGATTTTGCTTAGTTTTTTTATTAATAACCTCAAAAGAATCCTTAACTATATTATAAGCTTTATTCTTTTTACCAGAGTTTCTTTGAGTTCTCATGACCTTATTCATTAATCTTTCAACAATAGAAACTTTAGATTTAGCAAACTGCCTTCTAACATGTCTTCCTAAAGTATGAGGAACTAAAGTTTCATCTAAGCATATATAATTAATTAAACCTAAATCTTCAACTTTTATATCTTTTAAATCCCATTTATCAAAAACTTGACTCATTAAACTACCCCATTATCTTACAGGTTTTTCTATTTTTCCACGAACCATTTGTTCTAATGAAACATTGTTAACTTTACTTACTTTCCAACGAACCCCTGGAATGTCTCCCATAGATCTTCCAGATGGTCCACCAATTCCTTCAATCATAACTTCATCATGCTCATCAATAAAGCCAATAGCTCCATCGCCAGGAGCAAATGCAGTTAACTGTTTACCATTTTTAATTAATTGAACACGAACACATTTTCGTATAGCTGAATTAGGCTGTTTAGCTTCTATTCCAACCTTTTCAATAACAATCCCTCTTGCTTGAGGTGCTCCCTCAAGGGGATCAGCTTTAACATCTAAACGTAAAGCTTTTCTTTTGTAATCCACATCTTTCCATTTGAAATTTTGTCTATTCTTTTTAAGTTTTTTTGCAGCGAAAAGTCCCGGCATATTTTTTCCTCATTATAACTTTATCGAGATAATTCAAATAACTCATGAATCTCTTTAATAATTGATTGAGCATTGTAAAAATTTAACTATTAATTTTTTAACTAATACTTTCAAATTTATTAGCTATTAGTTTATTTAATATTCAGAAATTAATAGTCTAATTAATATTCGTCTAATTAATATTCTAAACTAATAATCTAATTTTTTAGTTAATATTTTAAATCAATAGTCTATTAATGTCTAGTAATTAATAATCATTAATATCATTAATTTTCTATAAATTCAATTTTATCAATTTATTGAATAATTATAATACTCTATAATTTCTATCAATTTTCTCATTTATTGAAATTATTATTTAATCTCATATTTATTATTTAATTTCATATTTATGATATTTCTACATAATATTAGCTAATATACTATAGATAATAGATAAACAAAAATAACACAACTATTTAAGTAGTGTATACTAAAAACATTGAATTAGAAAATAAGAATTATGTTTCTTAAACTATATCAAATATCAATGAAATTTATCTATAAAAGACTGATTTTAAATACAATTATGCATAATTAGTAGGATCTATAACTATTGGCACACATGTAGCTACATTCTAAACTCAAAATACTCTTCTTAGATATATTAAGACTTTTGAATTTAACTAATTCATACATATATTACTTAAACCATATCTATTATAAATGTATATAAATTACAACCCTTATAAATTTTATGTATAAAATCAATTTTAATAATTTTATTAAATAAGTTAATAATAATCATATTTATCAAATAATTAGATTTTCATTATCAAATAATTAACAATAATCATAGCAATAGTAATAAGAGTAACAGTAATCATAATAATGATAACAATAATCATTATAATATTGCTAAATAATTATAATATGGATATAATAATACTAAAAATTCATTATTAAATTATTCTTATTAAATAATAAATTGTTGTATTTATGGATTTAATTATATATTTTATTTATTTTTTATTTATTAAATTATATATTTAATAAATCCTATGATTATCTAATACACATGATTAAGATGTATTATACTTAATAAAACTTTATGCAAATAATAATTTTAATAGATATGATTCTATAGCATTTTAAAAAAATATACTACTAAATTAATACTTTTAATAAAAAATATTGAAATAACATCATTTTAAAATGATGTTACTAATATTATATTGCCTTTTGGCTAATAATTTAGCTTTTTCAATATTGTGACCATTTTTACCGATAGCTATTCTTTTGTTTACGGAATCAGTAACTACAGTAGCCACTTTTTCTTTATTCTCTTTTTGAAGCAACTTAATACTTTTAACTTCAGCTGGGGCCATTAAGTTTTTAATAAATTCAGTTGCATCAGCAGAATGTTCGATAATTTCAACACCTTTATCAACAGCTTTTTGAACTTTAGTAACAGTACTACCTTTTTTACCAATAGCTAAACCCATATCACCATTTTTAACAACAAATGTGACCTTTCCATTATCTTCATCTATGATACAATCTTTAACCATAGCACCAGTCATACTTTCAAATAGAGCTATGTATCTTATTTCGTTTGCGTTAAATTTAATAGCCACAAAAATCTACCCCATTATTTCTAATATAGTAGAATCTCCTGGATCGTTTATGACTAAAGTAGCCACAGTAAAAGGTTTACCACAAACAGAACCTAATTCTACACTTGTTCCTTTAAAAATGTAAATTGGAATTTCTGAAAGTTTAGAATAGTATTCTACATCTTCTAATATATTTTTAGGACTATTTTCAGCAACAACAACAAGTTGTCCTTTTCCTAATTTCAAAGATTGAATTGATTTTTCAGAGCCTAGTGTCACATCACCTGTGTCAACTGCTACTCTAATTCCTCTATCTACGTCCATCATCTGCCTCCTTTATTATTTCGATTTATTTTTATTTGATTTCATTGCAACACCGACTGAGCCGGTACCAAGGGGTATAGGTTGTCCAATGATAATGTTTTCAATTATGCCAGTTAATTTATCAACTTCTCCCCTTATACTTGCACGGAGAAGATGTTTACCAGTTTCTTCAAATGCTGCACGAGCAAGAACACTGGATTTTTCACCACTAATACCATGTCGACCAATGGATCTAACAGAACCTTCAGCAGCCATCATATCAGCGACTAGCATAATATGTCTAACATCAACACTTAGACCCTGTTCTTCAAGAGTACGAAGAGCCTCATTAATAATAGAATTACGGGCTGCTTCGATACCAAGAACAGTTTCAATTTCATGAATATCATTTGTGGTTGTTCTAACCTTATCTACACCATCAATTTCAAGAATATCACCAAGATTTGAACCTTCAGTATGTATGATCCATTCATCTTCTTTTCTTATAATGACTTTTCCAATATTTTTAACACCACTAATTTGTAAGTAACGGACTTTATCTGCAAGAAGTCTGAGTTCTCTTATACTTGGTTTTGCTGGTTCAAAAGTTAGCTTATTATCATTTATAGTAATTACTTTCTTAAAAGCTTTTTCTACATTAGCTAAAATTTCATCTTTATCAAGTCTTTTATCTTCAATCTTTTCTTCATCAATAATACCATCAACTTTCATCTCAGCATAATTAATATAGAAATCTTTCAAGATATCATTCATAGTACTTTTACCAATACGATTAGCTAATCTTTTAACAAATTCTTCATCTTCTTTTTTATCATCTTCAAAGTATATAGCCATAGTTGGAGTTGAAATCTTTTTTCTGGCATCTACAATTTCAATAAGTCTTGGAAGACCTAGAGTAACATTTAATTCAGCTACTCCTGCATAGTGAAAAGTACGCATGGTCATCTGAGTACCAGGCTCCCCAACAGATTGAGCAGCAACAGTTCCTACAGCTTCTCCAGCTTCGACCCTAGCTCTTTCATAAGCTTTTCTAACTCTAATTATGAGTGTTTCAAGTTCTTTCTCAGTGAGCTCTCTTCTAACATATGCTTCAGAAATATCATAAATATAACTTTCTGGAAATTCTGCTTTCTTCTTTTTAGCTATTTTCTCTACCTTTTCAATTATTTTTTTGTCAATTATTTCCACAAAAATCACCTATCCAATAGCTATTTTTTAACTCTCATTTCATCAATGATCTTATCTAAATCAGCAACTTTTCCATAATCACTTTTAGCTGGATCAACACCATCTTCACCGAACATAGTTTGTATAACCATTCCTCTGTTGTCTGTTACTAATCCATCTTCTTTTACATTAAGATCTTGCAATGCGTTTACAAGTCTTCTTTGCATATAACCACTTTGAGCAGTACGAATAGCTGTATCAACCAAACCTTCTCTTCCACCCATAGCATGGAAAAAGAATTCAATAGGATCCAAACCTTCTTTATAACTTGAATGAACAAATCCACGAGCTTTTGCCCCTAATTCGTTCTTTTTAAAATGAGGCAATGTTCTTTCAATGTATCCCCTATCAATTCTACCACCACGAACAGACTGTTGTCCGACACACGCAGTGATCTGAGTTAAATTAAGCATAGATGCTCTTGCACCAGTTGTTGCCATTATAACAGAGTGATTATCCATTCCAAAGTAACTTTCAGCTATTTCTCCTGATTTATCCCTTGCTTCACCAAGAACTTGCATAATTTTCATTTCTAGAGTTTCTTCTAGGCTTCTTCCAGGTAATGACTCCAATTCATCATTTTCATAAGCTGCAACAAGTTGATCTACTTTTTTCTCTGCATTGTGAAGATGATCTTCAATTCTTTCTTTAGCTTCATCAGGAATTTCTTCATCATTGGTACTTGTAGTAATTCCAGCTTTCATAATACCAGAAATAGCTAAGTCCGTTGAAGAATCAAGGAATTTTCTAGCTTCATCTGAACCATATTCTTTCATAATACTGTCCAATATCTTACCTGAAAAAGAACCAAATGCTTTCTCGTCCATAGCACCAGAAATAAGTTGTCCATCTTCAATAACTACATATCCATCATTTTCACAGTCCATAAGTTTACATTCATCACATTTTTGACAAATTTCTGCCTTATATTGCATATTAAGTTTTTCTGGAAGCAATAAACTGAACAATTCCTTTCCAGTCCAATCTTCATGTTTTCGTTTAGGAATTGGAAGTTTAGCTTTTCTTATGATTTGGAAAGCTTGTTCTTCAGTAAAAGTTGAACCTGTCCTTGTAAGAAGATATGCTCCAGATATGTGATCATGTATAGCTCCAATAATTGGTCCTCCAAATCTTGGAGATAGAATATGTTCTTGTACTCTCATCAAAGATTTAGCTTCAGCTCTTGATTCATCAGTTTGGAAAACATGCATGTTCATTTCGTCCCCATCAAAATCTGCATTGTATGGAGGGCAAACACATAAATTAAGTCTGAAAGTTTTATATGGGAGAACTTTAACTTCATGAGCCATCATTGACATTCTATGAAGAGAAGGCTGACGATTAAATAGAACTATGTCTCCATCTTTTAAATGGCGCTCTACAATGTAACCAGGTTCTAATTTTTCAACTATAGCTTCTTTAGTTTCATCATAAACCCGTATTTTTCTACCATCAAGTCTTATAACATAATTAGCTCCAGGATGAACATCAGGTCCGTTACTAATATGCTCCTTGATTTCATCAATGTTCCAGTCATTAACATGTACTGGGACTGTAACTTCCTTAGCTATCATCTCAGGAACACCAACTTCATTAATACTTATGTTAGGATCAGGAGATATTACAGTACGTGCTGAAAAATTAACCCTTTTACCAGATAGATTACTTCTAAATCTACCTTCTTTACCTTTAAGTCTTTGAGCCAGTGTTTTAAGAGGTCTTCCAGATCTATGTCTTGCTGGAGGAACACCTGAAGCTTCGTTGTCAAAGTAAGTAGTAACATGATACTGTAAAAGTTCCCAAAGATCCTCAACAATAAGCTGAGGAGCACCAGCTTCCATGTTTTCAATCAATCTTTGATTTATTCTTAATATATCCACAAGTTTGTGAGTCAAATCATCTTCAGACCTTTCTCCAGTTTCAAGAGTAATTGAAGGCCTCACAGTTACAGGAGGAACTGGAAGTACAGTTAAAACCATCCATTCAGGACGAGCTACCTCAGGATTAACTCCTAAAATGTATGCATCATCATCTGATATTCTTTCTAATTTTTCTCTAACTTCACTTGGAGTTAATTTATAATCTCCTTCAATTATTGAAATAGGCTTATCAATTTTAATGTCTTCTTGTTCTTCATCACAATGAGGACATTTATCTTTACGGGCAACTGTATAAACTTCTTTTATAACGTCATTAGTACTATCTTCATTTTCTTTTAAATCATCAAGTTTTTCTCTGTATTCTACTATTTCAGTATCATTTAGAAGAATACGGCCACAAGAATTACATGTAGAACGTAAAACTTTGTGAATTGTATCACCAAATCCAACATGAATTACGGGTCTTGCTAAATTTATACTACCAAAATGTCCTTGACATTCTCCACCTTTAGAACCACAAGCACGACATCTCAAACTTGGGTCAATAACACCTAAATGAGGATCCATCAATCCATTTTCAATTGGATAACCATCTTCATCATAAGTGTCTGGAGTTTCAATTTTAGTAACAGACATCTTCCTTATATCTTCTGGAGACATTAGTCCAAAGTTAATTTGAGAAATCTGTTTTATTATTCCTTTCAAAATATTGGCTCCTTCATATAATTCCACAATTTAATAAATGATTTTAAATAAATAATTTTTATCTATAATAATTTTCTTAATTATTTTATAATAGATTTAATTTGAATAATAATTTGGATTTATAAGATTTCTTAATTATTTTTTAATAATCTTATAATAGATTTAATTTGAATAATAATTTTAATAATATGAAAATAACTTTAATTAAAATAATATTAATTTATTCGATAATATTAATCTTAATTAAAATGGTTAATTGATTTTTTTCTAAGCCTTATCCTCTAAAACTAATTTAGGGAAAATACATAGACTTTTAAGCTCATCAAGTAATAATTTAAATGCATAAGAAATTTCAACTGGATAAGAATCCACATCTCCACAAATAGGACAATATTTCTTGTCCCGTATTTTATCATACACAGATATCATACCACAGTCTCCACAAATAATAGCTTCATATTTATCAGATTCATCTAAAAGTCTTTCTTTTAATGCGAGAGCTGCTCCATGAGCGATTAAACAATCTCTTTCCATCTCTCCAAATCTAAGGCCACCTTCACGAGCTCTACCTTCAGTAGGTTGTCTTGTAAGAACTTGTACAGGTCCTCTTGAACGAGCATAAACTTTATCAGTAGTCATATGATGGAGTTTCTGATAATAAGCTACTCCTACAAATATTTCAGCTTCAATTCTTTCACCAGTTGTACCACTATAAAGTGATTCACATCCTGCTGATTCAAATCCATTAGCTGTAAGAGCATCTTTTGTTATTTGTTCCATATCATCATTAAATGGAGTTCCATCAATACGATGTCCTTCCATACATCCTGCTTTTCCTGCAACCATCTCAATAACTTGACCAACAGACATCCTAGAAGGGATAGCGTGAGGATTAACTATTAAATCTGGGACAACCCCATCTTCTGTAAATGGAACGTCTTCTTGAGATAATATAAGACCTACAACACCCTTTTGTCCATGTCTTGAAGCAAATTTATCTCCAAATTCAGGTTGCCGAGTATCTCTAACTCTTATTTTAGCTAATTTACTTCCTTCAACGGTTTCAGTTAAAAGAACTGCATCTACAACACCTTTTTCACCATGCCTTACAGTAACAGAAGTTTCTCTTCTTCTCTCAGCTACAGTTCCAAACTCATCAATCTCTTCTAAAAATCTTGGAGGGGAAGTTTTTCCAATTAAAACATCACCAGATTCTACATAAGATTCTGGATTAACAATTCCATCTTCATCTAAATGCCTATAAGCTTCTTCAGAACGATATCCTCTAACTCCTTTTTCTGGAATTTCAAATTTATCTTCTTGTCCACCAGGATATCTTCTTTCAGATGCTTCATAAGATCTAAAGAAAGAAGATCTAGACATTCCTCTTTCAAGTGATGATTTATTTAAAATTAAAGAATCCTCCATGTTATATCCTTCAAAAGACATGACTGCTACCACAAAATTTTGCCCAGATGGGCGTTTATCATAGTTTGTTGCATCAATTATTCGTGTTTTAACTAATGGTGTTTGAGGATGATGTAATAAATGTGCCCTAGTATCAGTACGCAGTGCATAATTAGAAACATAAAGACCCAATGCTTGTTTTGTCATCCCTGCTTCCATAGTGTTCCTAGGAGAAGAATTATGATCAGAAAAAGGAATAATCCCTGCACAAATACCAAGCATTGTAGAAGGATCTATTTCCAAATGAGTATGATCCTCATTTAAAGAATTCAACCCCATAGCTATGTAAGAATTCTCTTCTTCCTCAGCATCTAAATATTCTACAATTCCTAACTTTATGAAATCATCCCATCTGATTTCTCCTTTTTCTAATTCATCCATGTGTTTTTCTTCAAGTAAAGGAACTCCCTCTTTAACAATTATAAGAGGCCTTCTAGCTCTTCCTGGATCATTAAAGATATATACTTCATCAGTTTCTTCATAGTAGGTGATATTCATCTCATCAGAAACTTCACCAGACCTTCTTTTTTCTCGCATTTCCCCTACAAAATCAATAGGGTCATCACAAGTTCCAATTAACTCCCCATTTATGTAAATTTTAGCTTTATTCACCAAACTCCTCCAAATAAAAATAAAAAAATAATAATTATTTCAAAATACCCATTTCTCTAATGGCATTTTCAATTTCTTCTGTATCTGAACCTTCAGATATTTTACACATAAGAGCTAAATTCTTTACCAACCCACAATTAGGCCCTTCTGGAGTCTCATTAGGACAAATCTTACCAAATTGTGTTGGATGCAAATCCCTAGCTTCAAAATGAGGTTGACTTCTGCTTAATGGTGAAACAACACGTCTTAAATGTGAAAGTGTGCCCATATAACTAGTTCGATCTAATAGCTGACTTACACCAGCCCTTCCACCTACCCAATTACCAGTGGCTATTGCATGTTTTATATTTTCAGTTAAAACATCAGATCTAACTGCTTGTCTAATAGAAGGTTCTTTCCCACGAGATATACTCCTTTCAAGCTGATAGCTCATGTCCCTAGTTAAACTTGTGAAAGCTACTCTGAATAAATCTTCCATTAAATCTCCAGAAACACGAAGCCTTTTATTAGTGTAATGATCCTTATCATGAGGTTCTCTCATTTCAAAAATAACTTGAAGTAGCATTTCACACATTTCAGCCAAGTAAATAGCTTTGCTGTTTCGCTTTTCACCTTCAACACCCATGTGTGGGAGTAAATATCTATCTATAACATCTTCAGCACGCTTAATACGGTATTCTTCAGTCATACCTTTAGCTACTCTGTTACCTATGTATTTAATAGCTGCATTTTGAAGATATTCTTCTCTTTCTTCTTTAGAAAGTTCATCCATCTCTTTAGAATCAAGTTTAAGTGCTGCTTCTGAAACTTGGATATCATCGGCTATTACCATTTGGAAATTAAAATCATCAGAAATAGCTGTAATAATATCTTCATCAGTGGATAAACCTAAAGCCCTAAGCAATATTACTAAAGGAATCTCTCCAGGGACATATGGGAAAGATATTCTTAAAAATACCCCACTTTTACGTGGCTTTCTATATTCTAATGAAATTCTTGCCCTAAAACCACTTTTTATAGAAGTCACAATAGCTTTAGCCCTTCTATCTTCAATTTCACCTAATCTTTCAAGAATAATTTTGTTTGGAGCTATTTCTTCCATTGTTACAACAGCTCTTTCAGAACCATTTACAATAAAATATCCACCAGGATCTTGTGGATCTTCCCCTTTAGCTAGTAGTTCATCCTTATCAAGACCGTTTAAATGACAAATGTCTGATTTGAGCATGAGAGGCAATTCACCAATATAGACTTTTTCTAAGGGATTATCCTCTTCACCCTTATTTAAAGCCATTTCTAAAGACATGTGTGCAGAATAAGTCAAGTTTCGAAGTCTTGCTTCAGTAGGATAAATTAAACTTTTAGAACCATCTGCTTCCTTAGTGAATGGCTTTTTTATCTCCAATTTACCTGTTTTAAGAACATATTCTCCTTGTTCCAATGTAATAGGCTCGGTTATGTCAATTATATTTTGTATACGATTATTTACAAAGTCGTTATATGATTTGATGTGGTGATCAACCAATTCATATTTATTAAAAAATGCGTCTACCAATCCCCATGTATTGTTCTTCATGGACTTCCTCCAGAATAAATATTTAATATAGTAAATTAAGTTAATATAGTAAATTATACTTTAATGTATAGTAAATTATAGTGTAATAAAATATAATACATTATAATCAATTTTTACGATCGAATGATATTTAATTACGTTACAAATACACTAATATTACAGTAAACAATAAATACAAGGATATAATCAAAATGATATATTATTATCAACAAATAAATCAAATGAATAAATTAAAAGTTCTTAATATTGATTTAAATATTATTTTTATAGTTTAATATTATTCTGATTTTAATAATAATGTTAATTTTTATTATACCCCTATACTTCATTAATAAATTTTAAATAACATTTTTTTATAATGATTTCAGATAATATCTCTTTAAACTTATTTTAAAGTCAAATAATATATTAATAAGTTCAGATATCAGATTTTCGATATCAAATTCAGATAAAAAATAAAAATATAATAAGAATTCAATAAGTATTGCCAAATGACTAATAATTTTCCATAAAAAAGTTAACCTTCAACTAACCTATATGTAACAAATGTCCCTGCAGTAGGACTGTTTCTTGTAATTTCTAAGATGTCTCCTTTTTTAGCTTCAATAGCTTTAACAACAGGATCATCACTTTTTATTTTAGGGAGACGATCTTTTTCAAAATCCAGATCTTTAAAAACCTTCTCAATTTCAGATTCAGATAAAATAACATGCCTTGGAACAAGTTCATGTTTTAAAATATCCTCTTTCACCAATAATTCCTCCAGCTAGAAAATTCAAATATAAAATCAGAACGGGCCCGACGGGAATTGAACCCGCGGCCGCTTGGTTAAAAGCCAAGCGCTCTGCCAGACTGAGCTACGGGCCCTAGTTACAAATGTAATAATATCAAGTATATGCTGTATTTATGTATTATATATAATATATATAATGATACATAATATATTTATGTATTATACTGTAATATATTTATTTCGTACATGTAATACTGTGGATTTATGTACTTTTAAATATAAAAATTTTTCATGAATATAATTGAACGCCCTGGCCGGGATTTGAACCCGAGTCGCGGGCTCGACAGGCCCGCATGATAGCCCCTACACCACCAGGGCAGAAGTTCAAAATCAGAAAATTATTATATATAATTCAAGTCACAATAATAAAACTCTAATCTATATAATTCACTCATTAGAAAGTTATAAAAATACTCATATATATAGTTTTCGATTTACACCAAAATTCAATCTGAATTTTCTCTAACAACATAATCAAAAAAGATTATACTGCCTTAGAATTCATTATATTAAAAGTTAAATTTATATTTCAACTAAAAATACTTAAGATTATCATGAATATGGATTTAAAAATTATATTTTCATCAAATAGAAAAATTCTCATTTTAAAACAGCTTATATTGGAGAATATTGGTTTTCTAACACATTATTTATTAAATAACGAACTAATTAGAGATATCAATATTACTATATATTATTCAAGCAATATGGAACTTTATCTTATTTATTAGCTCAGATATGATTAATTAACATCTAATTTCATGTGATATTATATTATTTTCTATTATTTATGAGTAAATATAAAATCCCGCCTGCCGGACTTGAACCAGCAACATTTGGATCTACAGTCCAACGCTCTGCCAAATTGAGCTAAGGCGGGTTTAAAAAGTGGGACCACCCGGATTTGAACCGGAGTCTCAGGCTCCCAAAGCCCAAAGGATCGACCAAGCTACCCTATGGTCCCAAATTAAACTAATGTAAATCAAACAATCAAGATTAATGGTTTTTGTTAGTTATGATGTTAATTATAACAAAATTGACATTATAACTAATTAATCACAATCTAATTATGTTAACTATTTTATCTTAATTTTAATATTATATATACTTTTTTTATTTATACTTTTATAAATAATTACAAATTATGATTAATAGACAATTTAGTTGAATAAATCTTTATAAAATTCATTATAATTACAATTCATCGTGAAAAATTTTATTGATATGCTACTAGAGGCATATTATTTAACTAAATATCCAACAAGTCATTAAACACGAATATATGAATCATTAATCACACAATTATATTTAAAACTACAAATAAATTTATTTAAAAGCCCCGGACGGGAATTGAACCCGCGACCACGAGATTACAAGTCTCGCGCTCCACCAGACTGAGCTACCGAGGCATTTCCAAATATAAGTTTTAACATCACTCTTTTAGTAAATATTAGCTTAAATACTTTACTGAAATTCAATGATTATTCTATTCTTTTCAACATACTTATTCTATTATTTGTAATACTATTTTAGATGAAAATCATCACCTAGAAATTTGACTTACAAAATAATCAAATTAGCAACAATATTATAAATTTCAACATGTATAATAGTTATTATTAGCTATTATTAACTATCAATACTTATTACGTTAGTAGTATTAACTATCACTAGTTAGTACTAACTATTAGCTACTACTAAGTGCTATTAGCTATTAATTATTGTTACTAACTATTATAATTTACTATTAATCGTTATTAGCTATTATAAATTATTACTAATCGTTATTAGCCATTATAAATTATTATAAGGATTATAAGTTATTATTGATTTATTAGTATTTATTTTTCTATAAATTCCATTCTATAAAAATTAATAGATTAAAATGAACAAAATAATATTATAATAAAAACTCATTACTGCATTTATTATTATAATTTAATAATATAAATAATTTATTTAAATTTTTATATTATATCTTATAAGATTTTAGATTATACATTAAACTCCATCTTATTAATAATATAGTTCAAATATAAAAAAATCTCAACTATTAATAAAATAAATATGCAATAAATATACTAGATTATTATTTAATTATGCCATATACAATAAATAAAAGTTATTTAAAACTGAGGAATTTAATGAAAAATAAAATTGATTATTCTCTTTATCTAGTTACAAATAGAGATAATAAAACAGATGCTGAGTTTCTAAAAATAATAGAAAAAGCTATTATTGGAGGAGTTACAGTGGTTCAACTTAGAGAAAAGACAATTTCGACTGGAGAATTCTATAACTTAGCTAAAAAAACCAAAAAATTGACAGATATGTATGACATTCCATTTATTATAAATGATAGACTAGATATAGCTTTAGCTACAGATGCTGATGGAATACATATAGGTCAAAGTGATATGCCGGCAAAGAAAGTACGAGAACTTATTGGAAATGATAAAATTTTAGGAGTCTCTGCTTCTACAGTTGAGACTGCTAAAAAAGCAGAAAATAATGGAGCAAATTACATAGGAGTAGGTGCAATATTCCCTACGGAAACTAAAAAAACAGATTGCATAACAATTGACGATTTAAAAGAAATTAGAAATTCTGTAAAAATTCCAGTCTTAGCTATTGGAGGATTATGTGAAAACAACATTAACTCATTACCTAAAGATGACATAAATGGAATATGTGTTGTATCAGCTATTATGAATAGTAATGACCCTCAAAAGGCTTCAGAAAAACTAAAAAAAGCATTTAATAAATTATGAATTTTTATTTTAAAAAAATTAGTGAAAATTTGATTGAATCAAAAAACTAAAAACTAAAAACTAATGAAAAATTGATTGAATCAAAAAATTGATTATTCCTTAGCTGATTTTTCTAATGCTTCTACAGAAACTAATTTTTTACCAGCTAAAAGATTTATACAAGCTCCACCACCACTACTTATATGATCCATATCTTTTTCAAAGCCCATAGATACAGCTGCAGCTGCAATATGACCTCCTCCAATTATGGAAAAACCATTGGAATTAGCTATTGTATTTAAGATATCTTCAGTGCCCATAGCGAATTTAGGGTTTTCAAATACTCCAGCAGGGCCATTTGCAAAAATAGTCTTTGCATTTCTTATGATTTTTGCATAATCCTTAATTGATTCAATACCAATATCAAAAATAGGACGATTAGGTATTTTATCAATAGCTACATCTACTCTTTCTCCATTTTCATCCTCAATAGCTACATCCTTTGGATAGATGATTTTATTTTTATAGTTTTTAAGGAGCTTTTTTGATTTTTTAACCATTTTACAGTGCCCCTTATCTTTTATAAACTTAACATTCAAGTCACCTATATCTATGCCAGCACTTAAAAGAATTATGTTAGCTACTAGTCCTGTAACTAAAATAAAATCAGCAGTTTCATTTTTTAAGACATTTTCCATAACATCAATGGAATCATCAGCTTTCATTCCTCCAAGAATAAATACACATGGTTTTTTAACATTTTCAAGAGCATTTTGAATTATCTTTAGCTCTTTTTCCATAATTCTCCCTGCTAAAGAAGGTATTACTCCATTAAAACCAACTAAAGATGGTTGTGATCTGTGTGCTGCTGCAAATGCATCGTTTATAAAGAAATCTATAAAAGGAGATAATTTTTTAACTAAAATACTCTTAGACTGTTCTTTTGGAGTCCTGCTTAATGATTCTTCTGAAAAAAATCTTACATTTTCTAGAAGAAGAACTTCATGATTTTTTAAAGATTTAATACTATTTATAGCATCATGGGCAAAAATAGAATCTATATATTTAATTTCTA
Source organism: Methanobrevibacter cuticularis (assembly GCF_001639285.1). Lineage (GTDB taxonomy): Archaea > Methanobacteriota > Methanobacteria > Methanobacteriales > Methanobacteriaceae > Methanobaculum > Methanobaculum cuticulare. The sequence continues at coordinate 61,139 of NZ_LWMW01000126.1, forward strand.
AGTTTAAATTTTTTGATAAAACTTTAGAATGTTGTTCCAGAGTAGTAAAATCTTTTTTACCTGGGCGACTTTGATGAGCTAGAATAACAGTTTTAGCACCTTTTTCAGATAATTCTTTAATTGTTTCACCATGTAATTTCATTCTAGTATCATCTAAAATAACTCCAGAATTAGGATCAACAGGAGAATTGATATCAATTCTAATTAGAACAGTTTTATTCTTAAAATCAAAATCATCAATGACATTAAACTTGAATGACATTTTTTCCCTCAAAATTTGAAAAACAACAATACAAGATAAATATTAAACTTTACTAACTAAATCCAATAATGCTTCTTTGGGATCTTTAGCTAAAACTATTCCAGATGCTAACAAAACGCCAGACGCCCCTAACTCTATTGCTGCTTCCATATCATCACCAGTTGATATTCCTGCACCACAAAGAACATCTATATTTTTATTTATCCTTTTTACTTCATTAACTGTCCCTTCAACAACTTCTGGTTCAGCCTGAGAAACTGGAACTCCAGAACCTATGAGTTCAGGAGGTTCAACTGCTACAAATTCGGGGTTAAGGGTAGCTGCAGCCCTACTCGATTCAATATTATTTGTGCAAACAACTGAAAATATATCTCTGGATTTAGAACCCTTAATGATTTTATCAATATCAGCTAACTTCATTTGAATTTCAGAATGATTAATAAGAGTTCCATTAATTCCTGCTTCAACTAAACATTCTAAAAGATTGCTTCCAGTATGTCCTCCAGGACTTATTGGATCAATATGTTGAGCCAAAATAGGAATATTAGTTTCATCATTTATTCTGAATATATCTGCAGTTTGAGGAGCTACAGCCATTGTTATTCCAGACTCATAACTTACGCTTTCTAATGTCTTGGCTAATTCAAGTGCTTTTTCTCCACTGGATTCTAGATAAGTTTTAAAATTCAATATAACTATTGGTGTTTTAACTTTAGACAAAAAAATTCCTCACATTATTAAAATAATTTTTATAATTCTTTATTTATAATTGTATTTAATAGGATAACTGTATATAATAGCTAACATTTTTTTTAATGATAATAATTTTTGATAATTAATATAATCTAATCTAATACAATATAATTCAATATAATCTAATACAATATAATTCAATATAATCTAATACAATATAATTCAATATAATCTAATACAATATAATACAATATAATCTAATACAATCTAATACAATATAATCTAATACAATCTAATACAATATAATTCAATATAATCTAATACAATATAATCAATATAATCTAATACAATATAATCTAATACAATATAATCTAATACAATATAATCTAATACAATATAATTCAATATAATCTAATACAATATAATCTAATACAATATAATTCAATATAATCTAATACAATATAATCAATATAAATGTAATTACACACAATATGATTCAATATAATATAATTTTATAAGATACAATTTTATATCATATAATATATCTTAAGAGACATATAAAATTATTTAATTAATTACAATTAGCATCTTAAAAAATTAATAAATTGATTTGATAGTAATATTGTCACCTATGTCAAAAAAAGAACCAAAAATCTAGTTTAAAATGTTATAAAAATAATTCCAGCTGTTTCTGAAATAACTATGATATATACATTGAATATTTAAAAATAATTAATAAAAAAACTAAAAAACTAACAGAATAGCTAATAGAAAACAAAAAAATCCAAATAAGTAATACCAATAATAAAATTAAAAATAAAAAATTAAGCATTTGAACTATTTCAAATACTTAACAACTTTATTTATTTTTGCACAAGTTTTAGAATAGGGTTTACTTCCATATTTTTTAGTAACTAAAGAAGATTCAAAATTAACCCATTTTCCGTTAATTTTAACTTGCACCCATCTATGATTTGAAGCAGCTGAAGATCTACCTTGAACAATTCGAACATTATAACCATTGGCTTTAAGTTGTTTACCTGACCACTCAGCTAATCCCCAACAGTCACCCGAACGTGTCTTAGAAACACCTCCTGCTGAAGAAGAACCTCCATTAGCATGGTTAAGATTTTTATTCATATACTTTTGTAATTTTGTTAGTCCTGCTTTACCTGATAGTTTCCCAACTGTAGGTAATTTCTTAGTAGCAGCCCCAACTTTTGATACTTCATTGAAATTGATGGATTTTGTATTTTTATGTAAGATGTTATCAGAATAATGTCCAGATAACAATTTTTGAGTATCAAAGATACTCTCCCCAGAAAGAGGAACTGCGCAAATAATTAAAGAAAATGCAATTAAAAGCGCATATTTTGAATGTCTACTAATTATACCGCCTCCGAGCCACATACCTCAAGACAAGCCAAAATTATTAATATCCAAAATATATTAAAAAATAAAAAAATTATTTTTAAATTTTCATCTTAGAAGACTGGTTTGACCTTAAGAATATGAAACCACAAACTTATTACCTATACTTCATATCAATTTACTATATAAATGTTTTGATAATTTTTCACTAAAAGAGTTTATATAGGGCTTATTTTAGCTTATAAAGGAATTTCTGAAGGAATTGATATGTGAAGGTTATAGGTGAAATAAAAAGACACTAGCTATTCTAAATACTTATAAAAAACGTCATTCCAACGACATTTAGTTTAAATAAGGTCATCTATAACGAATAGCAAAAAGATACTATACTTAACATATTCATAAAAAACAGATACAATTAGCCAGTAACTCCAAAAACAAGACGAAATACATTAAACTAAAAATTACAAAATCAAATGAAAACCAAAATCATGTAATTTTCAAATGCGAAAAAATAAAAATTGGAAAATATGAAGCAAATAGTAATAATAAATTCATATTAAAAAATGTAAAATAATAAATCAAAAAGAGTAAATTAAAAAGAGTAAATTACTATTACTTTTTATTTCAAAACCATCTAATAAAAAAAACAAATAAAAAACAATAGCTATTAAAAAATAGTTAACAATTCAATTCTATAACATTCCCATTAATTCAAGTTATTCTTGTGAATATTTAAACTATTTGCATAATCAAAAACTTGTTTTAGTGCAAAATAACAAAATATCATTTTAAAAGTATCCAACCTTACCATCATTTATCAATAAGGAATTGCTGATTTGAAAACATTAAAAAACTCTATTAACATCATTAATGTAAATAAAAATAATATTATATATTAAATTTAATATTATATTTTAGATTATATTCTAATGTTAAAAATAAGTTGTAAGATTAATCATATAATTATTTAAGAATATCTATAATAAAATTTATAATAAAATTAAACTACAAAAATAGTAAGATAATAATTAACTATAATTTATAATATCAATTAATCTAATAATGGAATTACTAATATAAAATTAAAATTATCTTAAAATACTATAGATTATCATATAAAATATTTCGGTATAAGTAATAGCTAAAATTAATCTAGATAGCTCAATTACTATTAAAGAAACAAATTTAATACAATTTAATAAATTAAATTCAATATCAATAAGAACAATCATTTTAAAGGAATAATATGTCACTGAACCTAGAAGAACAGAAAAAATTAGAATATAGTGGATACCGGTTTGTTGGGAAAAATGGTCATGCAGGAACAAAAATCTGTCATTGGACAAAAAAAAGCTTGCTAAATCAGGGTGTTTGCTATAAAGAAAAATTTTATGGAATTGAAAGTCATAGATGTCTTCAAATGTCACCAGCCATACCATTTTGTCATCAAAAATGTTCATTTTGTTGGAGAGATCTCTCATTAACTAGAACCGAATGGGAAGGAGATTATGATGATGTGAAAACAATAATAGATGGGGCTATAGAAGCACAAAATAACCTCTTATGTGGTTTTTTTGGTAATGACAATGCAGATACTAAAAAATTACTTGAATCAAAAGAACCAAACAATGCAGCTATTTCCCTAGCTGGAGAACCTATGTTATATCCTGATATTGATGAGCTATTAGCTGAATTTCAACGGCGAAATTTCACAACTTTTCTTGTAAGTAATGGATTAATGCATGAAAAATTAAAAAATCTTGAAAATGAACCAACTCAGCTATACATTTCATTGGATGCACCTAACAATAAAGTATACAAAGACTTATGTAACCCTCAAATAAATGACCCTTGGGAAAAAATAAACAAGTCACTTGAAGCACTAAGTACATTTAATTCTAGAACATGCATACGAACCACTTGTGTTAAAGGAAAAAACATGAAAAATCATGAAGAGTATGGAAAATTAATAAACAAAGCCAACCCAGATTATGTTGAAATAAAAGCATATATGTGTGTAGGATACTCAAGAGAAAGATTAACTCTCGATAACATGCCAACATTCCACGAAATCCATGATTTTGCAGAAAAAATAGCTAAAGAAATAAACAAAGAAATTATAAATGATTCTGAAATAAGTAGAGTTGTCTTATTAAAATAAAATTGTTAGTCAATAAAATCCCACCAGATTACTAATCTTAAGATCGAGGGTTCAAATCCCTCCAAGTCCGTTTACTTGTTTTTGTGTGTTTTGTATTGGAATTAATAATAGACTATTATAAATTCACCAAGCCCTCCAAAAATACCTAATTTTTTAGGAAATTTTGGTTCAATTGTCAAACTATTTTTTCCATGACCTTTATAAGTCTTAATTGAATTCACACCATAAAAGTCATAGTAAACAACTTTAACTTCTTTAATCTTGTATTTTTTATTTTTTGTAGTAACTTTAAACTTTTCATATGTTATATCAACTGCTGTCAAATATTGTGTTTCTGTTATATTCTTTGCTTCATATAATTTTATGTTACTTTTTTTACCATAATAATAAAAGGTGCCTTTCCATTTATGACTATTATATGGAAGAGAAATTGATTCTTTCTTTATTTTACTCTTTGTATAATAATTAATAGTTATATCAACATAATAATATTTTGGTGAGCCTTTTATCTTTATGGTATTTTTATTCTTTGCATTATAATTCTTGTGAACCTTAACTGATTCCCAATTTTCTTTATGATATGTATAAGTAATATTCACTGATTTTAACTTGTATTTATTTTGATATTTCTTCTTAATATTAATATTATAATATTTTAATTTAACATTATCATTATGATTTGATATAGATAATTCATCAATAGTCACAATTTTTTTATTATAAGTACTGTTAGAATACAGTTTGTACTTTGTTATCTTCTCACTACTAATTGCAAAACTTGTACTCATTGCAAAGGCAGACAGAAGAGCAATTATGCCTAAAATCAATAAAATTTTACTAAATTTCATTATATTCCTCCTCTTTAAATCTTAAAATTTCTTTTTTAAAATATAATTCATTATTCAGTTTTATTTTGTTATTTATAAGATTTTCTAAAAGTTTGTTTTATTCTATATCTTTTAAAACTTCTTTTCCTTTTTATCTTGTTAATTTGATAAAATTCATTGTTTAATTCAAATAAGCAAGTCTTCCCTATATTAATAATTATTCTGTTTTTCTTATTTATAAAATTTTCTAGTTTTGTTATTCTTTGAAATAATTTAATATTTCTTTTCCTTTTTCGCTGATTTGATATAGTTTTTGTCTTTTATTGGAAGGATTAGGATTATTAAGTAATCCTTTTTCAGCTAATTCTCTTAATAATGTTCCCATATGGTTAACCCTAATTCCGACTTCATCAGCTATATCTGAGGCGAAAACTAATTTTTTATGCTTTTTAATTATTTCCAAAACTTTTAATCGATTTTTCCCTGATTTTACATAAGCAATCAAGTTTGCCTTTTCTTCATCCATAATAGTAATTAATTAAAATAATCTTATAGAATTTTAGACATAATTTATACAATTAAGGACAAATTTCATACAAATTTATAAATACTATTAAAAATAATTTATAATTATATTTTATAAAAAAGTTTAAAAAAATTTTATAAAAAATTATTGAGGTGCTAATTTTTATGGAGAAAAATAAATGTTTAAATTGTGGAACTTTGAATGATGTTGATTCTAAGTTTTGTGTAAAATGTGGAGGTATATTAAAAACAGAAGATTCTTCTAATAATAGATTATGTCCTTATTGTGGTTCTTCAATTCCTGCAAATGCGAGTAAATGTAAAAATTGTGGAGAATGGATTAATAAAAGTATGAAACCATCAAACCATAGCTTAGCTATTGTATTAGGCTATATATTCACTTTATTAGGTGGTTGGATTGGTCTTATTATAGCTGTATATCTATTAACTCGTGATGATTCCCGTGCTAAAAAACATGGAGGGATACAATTAGCTATAAGTATAATATGGATAGTAATAATCTTACTTATTTGGTCCTCCGCGATGAGTTCTAGCTATTACTACTATTAAAGAGGAAGTTTTTATTATGAGTAAGTTTTGTCCTGAATGTAGAAAAGAAAATAAAGATAATGCAACTTTTTGCAAGAGCTGTGGTGGAAGTTTACAGGAAGTTTATAAAAATCCTTTAAGAGATCCTAACATGAGAACTTTAGGATTTATTGGTGCAGGAATATCGTTAATAGGATTAATATTTCATTCATTGAGATTTCAAGAATCAATAATATTCATAATTCCATTAATTTTTTTTATAATAGGTACTTTTTATATGTATAAAAGTGATAAAAATGGAATTATATTCTTAATAATTGCTGGAATAACATATTTATTATTAAATACCCTATTCAGGTGGGTACCATTATTGTATCTAATTATTATATTATTATTATTAATATTAAGTGTGTTTGGAGCTTATTATTCTGAAAAAAACAATAAAATAGGAGGAATCTTATTAATAATATCTGCCACAGTATTAATAATATCCATCTCAATGAGTTATTTCAACAATGCATTTCAAATAATAGGAGCCCTAATTATAGGTATTTCAGGGATATTATGCTTGTTAAATCTTGAAGTTATTAATAAACATATCAACAAGAAATAAATTTTAGTTTTTAACAGATGAATAAAAAATTCCTTCAATCTAACTTATTTTTTTTAATTATAAATTAATTTCGAGGTTTAATAATGTCTTTTGAGGAAGAATTAAGTAATTTTATAAGAAAATTACCAGAAAATAAATATATAAATTGCGAAGACACTACCATAAAAAGTTTAATTGAGCCTTTCTTAAAATTGTTAGGCTATAATGTCAAAGACCCAAAAGAAGTTACACGCCAATATAAAGTAAAAATTAATCAAAGTGCTAGGGAAAAACTTATTAGATATGCTGATATTGTCATATTAGATAGTGATTTTAAACCAAAAATTGTAATTGAATGTAAATCAGTACATAACAAACTTACTGAAAAACACAGAGATCAGTTGGAAACATATTATAACAACATACCTTACTGTAAAATAGGGATATTAACTAATGGAATTATCTATAAATTCTTTACCAGCATTAATAAAGGAATGGATAAAGTACCTTTCGTTGAAATCGATTTAAATAATTCATCAAATGAAGATGCAACTGATTTAGAACTGTTTAAAAAAGAAAAATATGATTTTAAAAAAATCTTACCGAGAGCTAAACTTCTTTTATATACAGTTAATTTTGAAAAACACTTAAAAAAAGAAATTGACAAGCCAAGTGATGACTTTATAAAATTAATCACTGAAAAATTTTATAAAAAAGATTTAAGCGAAGATGAAATTAAAAAATTTAGAGAAGCTATTTTAAATAAATTCAAAAATATTAAACTAAAAGAAGCAAAACCACCTCTAATCGTTTATAAAGGTTTAGGAAAAAATGAATTTAATAAATTCTTCAAAATATATAATAGTTTACCAAAAAAATTTAAATCTGAAGAACCTCCTATTATTGCTAAACGTTTTAAAAAGTATGGGAAATGGGAACCAATGCCAAAAGAAGTACTTTATGCAAATGAAAATACTAATATTATAAGAGAATTATTTACTAAATATTTCAGACCATTTATCCCCCAATATGAAGATGAAATAATTAAAGCTAATCTAATAAAACCTAATAAAAATTTCGAGTTAAATTCTGCTAAAATGTTTGCTAAGTATGTAAACGGAGATAAATTAACTACAGAAGAAAAAAAGCTTTTAGATAGAATATTTTCAGAAGAGTGATGAAAATTAAAAGCTTTATTAAGTATAAAAAAGAATATAATAATAGAGGATAAAAGAATGGGTGGATATGAAACAGATGATGAGGGTTATTCAATAGAAAAAGCTTTTGGACCACAAAAAGAAACAATTAAAAACAAAAATGGTTCTAAAATTGAAATATCTTACCATCTTTTACCTACTTGTCATGATGAAAAAGGTCATTTAGCTCATAAATATAAAGCTTATTTCATGAAAACGAAGTATTACAATAAAGATGGTGAGTTAATAAATGAAGAAAAAGGTTTGAATCCAAATGCAGACAAAATCCATAAGGAAAGATTAGATTTTTATAATGAATTAGGCGAAAAAGATGAAGAAATGAGAAAAATGGGTGAAATGCATTATATGACTGGAGTAAAATTTGGTTTTTATACTTTTTAATCTACGAAATAAAAATATCTAGGTTATACTTGAACTAGAAGAGATCATTAAAGTTAGTGTGGTGGATTTAACATGGTTTATGATTATGAAATAAAATCTTTATTATTTGGATTAGCTATTGGAGATGTTTTGGGAGTTCCTGTGGAATTAGCCTCAAGAGAACATCTTAATGAAACTCCTGTTTTTGATATGGAAGGATATACTATACATAATAAACCACCAGGAACTTTTTCTGATGATAGTTCATTGACATTTGCTCTTGTTGAAAGTTTAATTGATGGATATAATTTAAACACTATTGCTTTAAACATGATAAAATGGTATGATGAAGGATTCTGGACTGGTGATGGTGAAGCTTTTGGTATTGGAAAAACTACTCATACTGCAATCAATAATCTCAGAAAAGGAGTAAATCCAAATTTATCTGGAGAATCCTATGAATATTCTAATGGTAATGGGCCTATGATGAGAATAGCCCCAATTCTATTTATAATAACCTTTAAACCAATATGTGAAAGATTTCAAATTATAAAAGAAGTTTCTTCTATTACTCATGCCCATACTCGTTCTATAATGGCATGTTTTTACTTTTTAGAATTTTTAAGACATTTACTACTTAATGATTTAGATAAGTATGAAATATATAGTAGATTACAAAAAGATATTCCTGAATTTTTAAATAAATATCTCAATGGAAAAAATTCTGAATTTGATTTAAAGCAAATAACTTATTTCAACAGATTATTCATAGATAAAATATATGAATTTAAAGATACTGAGATAAATAGTGGACTATATATTGTAGATATTATTGAAGCAAGTATTTGGTGTTTATTAACCACAAATAATTATAAAGAAGCTGTTTTAAAAGCTGTTAATCTTGGTGGAGATACCGATACTACTGCATCTGTTACAGGAGCATTAGCTGGTCTATTATATGGCTTTGATGAAATTCCAAAGGAATGGATTGATAAATTAGTAAGAAATAAAGACATTGAAGATTTAGCTATAAGATTTTCAAATAGTTTAGTAGTCTAATTGGAGGAAGCAATTAAAATATTTCAATAGCATACATAGACGAAAATAAATAAATCTATAATTATTTATTTTCAATATAACAGCTTTCTCATTTTTTGAAAAAAATGGTTTTTACCTTTTCATTTAAAAGCCAACTATAACAACCAAGTATAACCATATTATTTTTTACCAATATAAAAGCTCTTTGATACCATTATAACATCTCTAAACGACCCTATAAGCTACTATAAACGGACCAAGTTGCCAAATGTTCCCCGTTTACTATAGATAAAAAGGAACATAAATGTTCAACTTGCACAATGATATATATTATTTTCTAATAAAATCATTATAATTTATATTTATTATACTATATAGCTCTTAAATAGTTAAATAATCAATTAAAAAAGTTTAAAAGATTTTAAATAATGTGAATATTAATCTAATAAACAATAATTTTATATCTTAATTACAGCTTAAAAAATATAATAAATAAAGTTATATTATTAAAAAATAATAATTAGGCTGTTGCTAATTTTTCATCCATAAATGGAATATTACTATCATTGACAACAGTAGCATTAGCTATTTTAAACTCATCATGGTCTTTAATAGGTAATGTGAAAATAGCATTAACAAGTATTTGATATTTAGTAACTTTAACTATTAAATCTATACTACTAATATTTTCAAGACTTTTAACAGTAGTGTTTAATACATGAGAAGTATTTATTATTTCTAAACCTACGATTTCCCCTTTTTTAGTAAAATCTAATACAATATTATCAGTTAATGGAATAGCTTCGGGATTTGGATAATCTTTAACTTTGATATATAATGCATCAGCTTCGCAGTCATATTCATGATTTAGTATTTTGTGTTCTTTAAACATTATTCATAATCCTCCTTCAATTTTAGATTTGGATTCTGGAAAAGTGGTTATTAACTTTATATTATCAAGATCAATTATAAATATCACAATCACAAGATTGTATTTACTTGTATCTGGATGTGAATAAGTTACTCTGAATTTGCTATTTATAGGAGATTTTATATACAATGGAATGCTTTTTTTAAGAATATTATAACTTAACTCAGAACCACAATAATCCCTTTTCACTCTTTTTATGTAATGAGAAGATTCAGTAATATTTATCAGTTCATTACCTCTTAATCTTGTTAAAATATTTTCCATATCTTTAACTGAATACTCTGTAATATAAATAACCTCATAAATTTTTATAATAATTAATATTATTAGTTTATTTATTATAAATAATTTTAGATTATTGCACCAATAATAATTTTTATAAAAAATAATTTCAAGGAATATAATATCTTAAATAAATCATATAAAGACAAAAACCAGTATTAAAAATTAAAACGGGATAAAGAAAGCTTGTAATTAGTTTAAAAACTCATTGAGAAAGCTAATCTTAAGATCGAGGGTTCAAATCCCTCCAAGTCCGTTTCTTGTTTTCGAATGTTTAAAAAATGCTATGCAAATTATTCGTTAAGTTCATTCAATTTTTTTAACATCATCCCAATACCTTTACAACCTTTTAAAGGATTTTCTACCATTTTACCATTGAAAACATTTTTAACAACATTTTCATAATTTTTCCCACCTAAAACTGTAAAATTATTATAATTATTAAGACCTCTTTCTTTAGCTTCTTCAATTAGAGAATCTATTTGTACACAGTTCATATTATTATTAAAACTGATATTATAGTTCTTTTCTACTATGTCTTCAGGAAATAAGAAACCATGTTTTGCAGAAAGTATACACCATGACCCAGAAAAATTTTTTTCTGCGTATATTTGACATTTTTGTGATAGTGGTCCTATATATACTTCTTTTACCTTTGTAGGTCCTGTTGAAGGGTATTTATCCCAAATTTTTTTAGAGGCGCTTGTGACAATGCATAAATTGTCTTTATTTTCATAATTTCTTCTAAAAGACCATAAATTATGAAAACCTCTGCATTTATTTCTATTAGTCCCTCTAAAAATAAAAAAATTAATTTAAAAAACAGCATAAACACTAATTTTAAAAATTTTTAGAGAAAATAAAAAAACTAATAATAGCTAGAAAAAATTTTCTAACTATATCTTTATTTACAATATAATAGCAGGAGCTAATACTATCTCTCTTTTTAAGCATTGATATAAGACTTTTGTAGTTCTATTATTTGCTAATTTTATATTATACCCAATCCTATATTATTTAACTTTAAAGCCAGTTAAATTATTATTGTTTAATAATTTTGTATATTTACTTTTTTTAACAGTTGGTTTAACTGTATAAGTTCCTTTTTTAGCTTTGATTTTCCAAGAAATAGTTATTTTTTTCTTAGATTTTAGTCCATTTATTTTTAAAGTAACCATCTTAGTTTTCTTATTATATGTTAATTTCCCTGATTTAAAGTTATTAACATATTTTCCTTTAATTTTAGCCTTACCAATAATATTAAGTTTGAAAATCTTTGCATTATAAGTCATACCTCTAGGAACTTTAAAATAAACATTAAAACTAGAAATTTTAGGACCACCATTACTAACAACAGACTTAAAAGTAACAATACGCTTTTTATTACTAACAACAGTATTTTTAACTTTTAAAACAGAACTTGGAACAAAAATTTTGCCCTTTTTAGAACCATTTAAATAAAAATTATCAGCAATAGTTTTAACTTTAACATTAATATTCCCAAGCTTCTTAAACTTATAACTAAAAATAGATAAACCATTAGAATTAGTTTTCACTTTACTAACAAACTTACCACCAACATAAAGACAAAGCCAAATACCACTAACAGCAACTCCCTTTTGGTTTTTAGCTTCAATAATTATAGTTTTATTTTTATTGTAAATAGCTTCTTTAGTTTTTATAAAAGGGTAGATATTACCTTTAGAATTAATATTGAAAGTAATTTCATCAAGAATGTCATTATTATATGAAACAAATAACTTATTTTGCCCTAGTTTATCAATACTAAAAGAAGCATGATTTAATAAATTTCCTTTAATTTTTTTATCATTATGTGAAATATAAAAATCGAATTCTGGTAAAATAAAAGAACTGATTTTTTTACCATCTTGTGTGAAAATGGAAGAAGAAACATTTAATATATCCCCATATCTACTTACATTATTCATTGATAGCTTAACTATATAAAAAATACTAATATTTACATTATATAAATAGCTTTCTATCTTAGTTAAGTTAGCTGTCCCCCAAAAATTATTGTTAACCACAAAATTAGAACTACCATTATTAAAAATCAAATTATCTCCAATATTGTCTAAAATTATAGAATTAGCAATGTTAGAATTGCCTCCAGAACCATTTTGATAAATAATACTTCCATTATTTGCACTATTTTTAGATAATACTGAAGTAGATAATATCGAAATTGTATTTAACCCAAAATTAGCTATAATACCGCCATTTAAACTTGCAACATTCCCAATAAATCTAGAATTAACTGCATTAACCTCTAAATTATTACCAATGCTATAAAACACCCCTCCGTCATTAGCAGAATTATTTGTAAAGTTAGAAGCTCCAACCAAAATTCTACTAATATTTGACTTAACAAAGACAACTCCTCCATTTATAATTGCAAAATTATTAATAAAGATAGAATTAACTAAAGTAACACTACTAGTATCACCTAATGAAAAAATTACCGCCCCATCAACATTAGCATGATTTTCTAAAAATGTAGAATTACTAATACTTAAAATATTTCCAGAACTACCATTGATAAAAATCACAGCACCATAATCAGCAACATTATTAGTAAATCTAGAGTTATTTATAAAAACTATGCTATTTGGACCAGTACTATAGATAACTCCTCCATTAGTAGCATTATTAGTAATAAAATCACAATTTGATATCTCAACAATACCATCATCAATATACACTACCGATCCTTTATTTGAATAACCATTCTTAAAAACAACATTATTCAAAACTAATCTAGAATCAGAATTAACATTAAACATCCCATTTCGAGATTCAGCATCAATAACGGGGCGAGAACTACCTACTCCTAAACCATTTATAGTAAGAAATTTATCAGAAGACAAATTCAAACTATTACTTCCTAATTTATAAGTACCTTGCTTTAAATTAACAACACCTGAAACATCAGAAGCCAGAGAAGAATCAATAGCCCCTTGAATACCACCACCCGTACTATTATCAATCGTAACATGACTAGCACTAACAAAACCAACAAAACAAAAAGCGATTAATACTAAAAAAAATATTAAAAAAGCCTTCTTAAAATTACACTTAACTAACATTTTAACAAACCTTATCCTATATCAGGAACTTTTGTGAAATAAGTTATTCTAAATTTTAATGGATTATTGCCCAAAATTTTTGTTGAACTAGATTTAACTACTGGTTTGATAGACACGCGATAATTCAGACTTTCAAATCCCCATTTTATTTTGATTTTCCCTTTTGCTTTGATTGTGCCATATACATATAAATATTTTCCTTTAGGATAAACAACCATTTTTAATATTTTAGATTTCTTTATACTAGCTTTTGGTTTAGTATATTTATATTTAACAGGAATGGTTGGGAAATTAAAATCTTTTGAAAATTTATAATATATTTTGAAATTAGTTTTATTGGGACCTTTATTATATATTGTTGAATAAAGAACCGCTCCATCAACCTTCTTTGAGTAACTATTTTTTATATAGAGATATGCTTTTGGAACAAAAATTTTAGCTGATTTTTCAAAATTATCTCCAATGACATTAGTCTTAACCCCTATATTACCATATTCTTTGAATTTAAATTTTAAACTAGCAATACCTTTAAAATTTGTTGTATTTTGACCAATATGTTTATATTTTTTATATTTTTTATTATATACATAAAATTTAATAGTTTTATTTTCTAAAGTTTGGCCCTTCGAATTAAATAATTGAACTTTAACTTGATTATTTTGATTAAGCTTAGCCTCTTTTGTAATAAATTTCAAATTATTAGTATTACTATCATTAACATTATCAATTGCACTAACAGCATTTACTGAAAAAATAGCTAAAAATAATACAACTATAAGTACAAACAAATATTCATTTTTAATTTTGATCTTAAACATTGACAAACACCTCTAACTAGGTACAAAGTTAATAGTATATACATCATGCCATTTTGAGTCATAATAATAACTTTCAGTCATTGTGACCCATGTTTTTTTAGTTCCCCATTTTTTAGTATAGATATATTTTCTAGTAAACTTTTCTGATGTACCAATTCTATTTTTAAAGTTATATTTACCATAGTAACCCCCAAATAACTCCGTAGATTTATCTAAAGTTGCTTCTCCTGCTTTCCATTTACCTCCAATTTTGACTAAAGGCCATGCATGACCTGGACTTACTCCATATTGTGTGCGAATATTTTGAGCACGTAACAATGCAACAACTAAATGTGTCGAATCAACACAATTACCTTTTCTTTTTCCATCATTGTAAGTTTTAAAAGCACCTTTACGAGTATTACCATAATTTTCATATTTAAGATATTTTTGAACCCATATTAATACGGCATTAGCCTTTTTAAGCTCTGTTTTTTTACCTTTAATTTTTTTTACTATTTTATTTGAAAGACTAGTAATATATTTATTATCACATTCACAATCAACAGAGGGTAAAACATATTTACTATAATCTTTTGATTTTCCCTTAACAGTTTTAAATGAACTATTTTGATAAAAATAGATGATTTGGACATTTTCTTTCTGTTCAACTCCATTGATTCTTAACTTAGTTGCATTTTCTTTACTCTTTTTAAATTAGCACCATCAACCAAATCCTGAGCATCACCAAAACTAGCAGCAGAAACAAACGACAACGATAAAACAAAAACAGTGATTAATAGCAATATTATTACAAATAATTTTCTAACAAAAATCAACTTTCTAACCTCTCTTTTGTAAATTAGTTATAATCCTAACTATTAATGTAAAAAAAAGTAATTATATAATGACCAAATAATTTAGAAAGAGGGTGTGCCTTCTTATTATACTAAAGAGAGAGAGTTTTCTTTAAAGCCATAACTTACTTAATAATTTTTAACAAATTAATAGTACTTAAAAGAATCCAACATAAAATAATAATTTTACCCCAATCAATAATAAACAAGTATTATAAAAACTGAAATAAATATAAATAAACATTCAAACTTATAACATATAAACATTCCTATTTAATCCTCATATATCAACAAAAAAAAAATAAACTCCTCAAACAACCCAAAAAAACACATACAAAAATAGAAAATTATATCAAAAAAACCAAACCCCCTCCTTATACATCAATCAATAATAAAAAAAAGCTTAAAAATTCATTGAGAAAGCTAATCTAAGTATTATCCTAACTCAGTAATAATATACTCATTAAAACATACTATTTTATAAAATAATATTACCAGTGTTTGATAAAAAATAAGTTAATTCCATAGATTCTATCGTATCACAAAAAAAGATAAAAAAATATATAATACCATTTATATAATTATAAACTAATTAAAAATAAAAAAATTAAATAATGGTGTTTTTCATGGATAGAAAACAATTAGCTATCGACTTTGCAAAAACTTTAAACCATCCCGAAATAGAAAAAATAATATTATATGGTTCTGTTGCAAGAGATGAAGATAGTAAAGACTCCGACATAGATATTCTCATTATAGTTTCTAATGTTGATGATGATTTAAAAATTGAAGACGATATCTATGAAAAAACATTTGACACCCTTCTTAAAACTGGAGAATCCCTCTCTGTGCAGATGGTTGATAATGAACACTATAAAAAATATTCACATTTTTCTTTTTATAAAAATGTTAAAAAAGATGGTGTTTTAATTGGATGAAGAATTTCAAGCATTATTTGAAAGATCATTAGAACTACTAAAAGTTGCTGAATTGACTTTCGATCAGGGTTTTTATCCTGACAGTATTAATAGATCATATTATGCTGTTTTTTACGGGGCTAAATCATTACTGGCTAAAAGAGGAATATTTACTAAAACTCATAGGGGAACTATTCAAAAATTTGGTTTGGAATGTATTATAAATGGAGATTTCAATAAAGATATAGGAAAATTCTTCTCTAAACTTGAAAAAGATAGAGAAAAAGCAGATTATGACGTTTTTCATAAAACCACTGAAAATAAAGCTAAAAAAGATTTAGATGATGCAAAAAAATTTGTTAAAGAATGCGAAAAATTCTTATAAATTTATTAAAAAGCCTAAAATTAAGCTTAAAACTCATTGAGAAAGCTAATCTTAAGATCGAGGGGTTCCGAATTTTCAGGTTTATTTTTTTGTTGGAAAATCAAAAAGATGTTGTAATAAAAAAATTATGAAATATTTTTTAATATCTTTTCAACTAATATATTAGTATTTTTTAAATTAATAAAATCAATTAGTATTAAGTCATTGTTTATCTTAAAGTAATAATTTACAAAAGAGTATTTTTCTGTTTTATATCCTTTTAAATAACTAAATTTCACATTTGTATAATTAGACACGTTATATTGGTATAATATTTCTTTCTCAGATAAATTAATATTCTTTCTAACGAGTATGCCTAAACTAGCTTGTTCATTTGAATAAATCTTTGCATAACTATTATTACTACTATCTTCTGATTCAAGTTTAAATTCTTCAGGAATATTAAAAGTATATCCCCCAATAGTTTCAGATTTATACTTCATTTGATGATCTTCAACAAAATTAAAAGTAAAAACAGCCAAAATAAGACACAGTAGGACTACAACTCCTAAAAACACAGTTAAAAACTTTTTACCTTTAGATTCCATACAAATCACCTTTAATAATAATCATGATAAAATAACATGCTGAACATAAGTTCATATCAGTAATAGTCCTATATAAAAAAGACAATATAAAAAGTTTACCATATCCTCCTACATCAACTATCATTAAAAATATTAATCTTAAGAGTTAGAGTTCAAAACCATCCCCATCAGTCAACGAGTTAAATTTTATAAAATAACAAAAGCCTTAAGAGTTAGAGTTCAAAACCATCCCCATCAGTCAACGAGTTAAATTTTATAAAATAACAAAAGCTACTTAAATAGTAAATAACACACTAATTTTATAAACACTACCCCCAAATGACAAAAGCTATTATTTAAAACATAATTTTGACACCTAACTATTAATTTAGATGTAAAGAATAAATCAAAATAAATAATTGGAAAAAATAAATAAAAAGATTAATCTAAAGATCGAGGGTTCAAATCCCTCCAAGCCCGCTCACACATTTTCACATGAAGAGATATGGATCAAATACCTAGTAAATTACTAATTTTTAGAATACTTCAATTATTCATACAGAATCTATTAATTAAACTATAAATTTTCAAATAACTATTAATTTAAACTGTTAGGATTGTAAGAACTAGTTATTGAAATAAAAATATTAAAAAGTAGCTATTAAAAAAAATAAATTCATTAAAAATATAGTCCTGAAAGGAAAGTTTATAAGTAATGATTTTTATATATTAATATGATATATGGGGTTGTTACTCATGGTTAATATGGTTCAAAAAAGGGTTAAAAATCATTTATCTAAAAATGAATTAAAAAGCATGATTAAATGTTTTAAAAACAATTGTAGGATGTATAAAAAATTTGTTTTCATTAATATGGTTCTTGATGGTAAAAAAGTTTCTGAAGCTTGCGATATTCTTAATATAGGTGAATCTACAGGTCATAAGTGGCTGGATCTTTATAATGAGAAAGGGCCAGAAAGTTTATATCCTAATTATCAAAACTGTGGCAGACATTCAATGATGTCTGATGAACAATTAGATGAATTTAGCAGAATAATTGAAAATGAAGAGTATTTAACATCTTAAAGGGCTCATGAGATCATTAAAGCAAGATACAATATAGATTACACTATTCAGAATATTAAAAACATCTTAAAAAAGCTAGAATATAATAAAAGCAAACCTTATCAAAAATTTTCTAAAAAACCAGAAAATGCTGAAGAAAGCTTAAAAAAAAACTAAAAAATGTGAACCTTAATAAAGACATTGTAGGATCATTAGATGAAGCTAGATACGATAATAAATGTAATTCTGGGAAATTATTCTATAAAAAAGGATTTAAAAATGAAATTATAAGAAACGGTGATAGATTTAACATAAATGCATTTGGTTTTCAGACATTTGATGACAATTCTTTAATAAAATTTAAAAGAACTGCACGAACTTTTGATCTATCAACTTTTTATTGTGAAATAAGAATTAATAACATGGAATCTAAAGAAAATACAGCTAAATTACAGTTATTAATAGATGAA
>NZ_LWMW01000127.1 GCF_001639285.1 Methanobrevibacter cuticularis
AAATAATCTTTAATAATTTTATTATTAAAAAAATATATATTATGATTATTTAGATTGAGAAATAAATGAATATAAAAGTTTTTAAAAAATATCATTACTTATAAACTTTATTTTCAGGACTATATTTTATTATTATTAATTTTCATGTTATTAATACTTTTAATAAGAACATTTATTTATACTATTTTCACAAAAGAATAATATAAAAAATTAAATAATATTTATTAAGTAAAATAAATAAAATACTAACTTTAAGCAGAAATAATTGAAATATGTTCAATGTATTAAATTTACTAGCTATTAGCTTTAAAAATTGTATAATGAATTAATGTGATGGTATTTATGAGAAATATTATTGTTGAAAAACTTAACCAAACACCTATTGAAGAATTAGATATAGAAATCGTTGAAAGGAAAGGAATAGGACATCCAGATAGTATAAGTGATGGGATAGCTGAATCAGTTAGCCGTGCATTATGTAAACTGTATATAGATGAGTTTGGTGGTGTACTTCATCACAATACTGACGAGGTTCAAATTACAGCAGGAGAATCATATCCTATTTTTGGTGGTGGAGAGGTAATAAAACCTATAGATATTCTTTTAACTGGTCGTGGAGTATCAGAACATCAAGGAAAGAAATTAGCTGTTGATAGAGTAGCTATTGAAGCTGCTAAAAAATATTTAGATGAAAATATTATTAATCTTAATGTTGAATCTGATGCAGTAGTTGAATGTAAGATTGGCCATGGTTCTGGAGATCTTGTAGATGTTTTTAAAAGAGATGGTGCTCCTTCTTCTAATGATACTTCTTTTGGAGTAAGTTATGCTCCATTTTCTGAAGTTGAAAATGTAGTGTTATCTACTGAAGAACTTTTAAATTCAAAATCATTTAAAAAGAAATATCCTGCTGTTGGCGAGGATATTAAAGTTATGGGATTACGTGATTCCGATAAAATTACACTGACTATTGGATGTGCTATGGTTTCAAGGCATTTGAACAATCGTGATGAATACATAGCTATTCGTGAAGAGTTAAAAGATATAATATTAGATTTAGCAACTCAAAATACTGAAAGAGAAGCTGAAGTATTTATTAATACTGCAGACAATGATGAAGCAAAAGGTGAAGAAGGTTACTATTTAACTGTCACAGGAACATCAGCGGAAATGGGAGATGATGGTTCTGTTGGTAGGGGTAACAGAGCTAATGGCCTTATAACTCCAAATAGACCTATGTCTATGGAGGCAACATCTGGTAAAAATCCTATTAATCATGTTGGTAAAATATATAATATTTTATCAAGTGAAATGGCTAATGATATTGCTAACAATGTTGAAGGAGTAAAACAAGTTAATATAATGCTTTTAAGCCAAATTGGTAAGCCAATTGACCAACCAAAAGCAGCTACTTCCCAATTGATATTAGAAAATGGTTTTAAAATGGACGATGTTAGTAAAAATGTAGCTTCTATAATGGATAGGTGGTTGGAAGATATATCAATTATAACAGAAAATGTTGTAAAAGGCAAAGCTCGAACATTTTAGAAATAACTCTTCATTAAAGTTTAGGTGTTACCCCTAACTTAATGTTTCCTTTTCCAAATTTTTAATATAATCAAAGTTTTTTCACATAGCTTTTTAGATTCTAGATATTCTAATAATTCTAATATTTTTGAGTATTTAGATTTTAGATATTCTAATAATTCTAATATTTTTGAGTATTTAGATTTTAGGTATTCTAATAATTCTAATATTTTTGAGTATTTAGATTTTAGGTATTCTAATAATTCTAATATTTTTGAGTATTTAGATTTTAGATATTCTAATAATTTTAGATATTTAAATATCTTATTAATTTTAAGTATTTTCTTGTATCTTTAATTATATTTTAAATTTTAGTAAGCTAATTTCTAAATTAATTCCTAAATTAATTAGATTTTCATGCTAAATAACATTATTCTAATTATTTAACAAATTAAAATATATCTTATTAATCAGATAATTATTAATATAATGAATAAGCATATCATAATTATTATTATAATTTTTCATTGATTATTTTATTGATTATTCGTATATATCAATATCATACTCATATATTAGAAAATATAAAAATCATATTCATATTAGAAAATATAAAAATCATAATTCATGTTATAAAATATAAAAATTATATTCATATTAGAACATATAAAAATTATATAAATTTTACAAATTATTTATAATTTGAATAGTTCATAAATTATAGTAATAGACTTAACAATTAAAAATTGGAAATATTAAAAATATATATTTTAGATAATTTATTTATATACATATTATCTATTAAATATATTTTAGGTATCTATACTAAAATTGTTATTTTCAAAGTCAATGTTCAGCACTATAAGTATTGAATTATTTCTAACTATATATGAATTTTGAGAAGTTACCATTTTTAAATTACCATTCTTCATAGGAGAATTTAAATGCCAATTGAAGAGGCAGAAAAATCATATCAACATGATAAAATAGAAAGGAAAATCCAGAAATTTTGGATTCAAAATAGGATATATTCTAAAAATCAGCAATTAAGGGAAAATTGTCCAAATTATTCATTTTTAGATGGTCCTCCTTATTGTAGTGGTGAAATACACCTTGGAACTGCATGGAATAAGATTATAAAGGATACTCATCTTCGATTTAAATCTATGAGTGGTTTTAACATAAGGCGACAAGCTGGGTGGGATACTCACGGTCTTCCTATTGAACATAAGGTAGAACAACTGCTTAAACTGAAAAGTAAACAAGAAATTGAAGATACTATAGGAATAGACAATTTCATAGCTAAATGCAAAGAATTTGCACTTGAAAATAAAGATGCTATGACTAAACAATTTGAAGACCTCGGTGTTTGGATGGATTGGGATAATCCTTACATAACACTGGATCCTAAATATATGGAATCTTGTTGGTGGACCTTGAAAAAGGCTCATGAAAGAGAGTTACTTGTAAAGGATAAACGAGTTATTACTTGGTGCCCTAGATGTGAAACAGCACTTGCTGCTGCTGAAATTGATTATGAAAATAAGAAAGATCCTTCGATATATGTTAAATTCCCATTAAAAGAATCTTTCTTAGATGAAAAAACTAATCCTGAAGGTTTAAATGAATATTTTTTAGTTTGGACTACAACTCCTTGGACACTTCCAGCTAATTTAGCTATTTGCATGAATCCTGATTTTGATTATTCTTTTATTAAAATTGATAATGAAATACTGATATTAGCTAGTGATTTAGTTGAATCTATACTTGGTAAAAGTGAAAAAATCATCAAAACAAAAGAAAAGAATCCTGATTTTGATGGAACTGAAGAAACAGAAGAATTCATAATAAATGAATCAAAAAAAATTGTTTATGAAACTTTAAAAACAGTAAAAGGAAAAAATATAGAAAATTTAAATTATGTTTATCCTCTCTTAGATGAAATTCCAAAGCAAAAAGAGTATGATGAAATAGCTAGAGTTCACACAATTTTACCAGGGGATCATGTTGAGCTTGGAGAAGGAACAGGCTTAGTCCATACAGCACCAGGTCATGGTCCCGATGATTTTGAAATAGGTAAAAAATACAATTTACCAATATTTTCACCAGTAGATGAATCTGGAAATTTTAAAGAAGACGCTGGTAAATATCATGGAGAATTTGTTAAAGATGCCAATTCTCATATAATAGCTGATTTGGAAAATCATAATCTGTTATTTAGGGAAGAAATAATAGAACATAGATATGGAACTTGTTGGAGATGTAAAACTCCAATTATATACTTAGCTACTGAACAATGGTTCTTGAAAATAACTGAAATAAAAGATAAAATGCTAAGTGAAATTGATAAAGTTGAATGGGTTCCATCATGGGCTGGAGAAAGCAGATTTAGAGACTGGGTTGATAATGCAAAAGATTGGACAATTTCTAGACAAAGATATTGGGGAATTCCCATCCCTGTTTGGATATGCCAAGATTGTGGGAAAATTAAAGTTATTGAATCAGTTAAAGAGCTAAAAGAAAATTCATTAAATAAAATCACGGCTACTGATGAAGATTTGGTTCATAGGCCCTATGTTGATGATGTACTCATTAAATGTGATTGTGATGGTCATAATTCTAATGTAAATAATTCTAACAATGAACATGGTATAATGAAACGTATACCTGATGTTTTAGATGTTTGGATTGACTCAGGAGTAGCTGGCTGGGCATCTCTTTATTATCCACAAGAGAAAGAGCTATTTGATCATTGGTTCCCTTATGATTTCATTACTGAAGGGCATGATCAAACTAGAGGATGGTTTTATTCACAACTTGGGGCAGGAGTAATCTCTTTTGATAAAGTTCCTTATAAGAAAGTATTAATGCATGGGTTTGTATTAGATGAGAATGGAAAGAAAATGAGTAAATCATTGGGCAATGTTGTAAAACCAGAAGAAGTTCTTGAAAAATATGGTGCTGATATTTTAAGATTCTATCTTTTATGGGCTAGTAAACCATGGGATGATTTAAAATTTGTTTGGGATGAACTTAATAATATAAAGAAGATGTTCAATATACTATGGAATGTTTACATATTTTCAACCACTTACATGTCGTTAGATAATTTTAATCCAGATAATTGTAATGAAGACAACATGATTCTTAGAGATGAAGATAAATGGATTATATCAAGGGCAAATTCATTGGTAGGAAATGTTGAAAAAGGATTAGATAGTACATTTTTCCACCAAGCCACTAGAAAAATCAATAATTTCATTTTAGAAGACTTAAGCCGTTGGTATGTGAGACTAATAAGAGGAAGAACTTGGGTTGAAAAAGATGATCCTGATAAATTAGGAGCTTATTTTGGTCTTTATACTGCTTTAAATATATTAATCAAAGCAATGGCTCCAATAACTCCTCATATAACAGAAGAAATCTATCAAAACCTAGTTCAAAATGTTAAAAAGGACACTAAATTGAGTATTCATATGGAAGATTGGAAATTTGATTCTGCTTCCATTGATATAGATCTTGAAGAAAAGATGGATGTTGTCAGAGAAGTAATTGAAGCTTGTGCAAGAGCAAGAGATGTAGCTGGTTACAAGTTAAGATGGCCAGTCTCTGATATAACAGTCGTATCTAGTGATAAAAAAGTTCTCGATGCTGTAAATTATTTAACTGAAATCATTAAAGATCAATCTAATACAAAAAAAGTAATAACTGCCAATGAATTTGAAGATCTTGATTTTACAGCTAAACCAAATCTAAAAACATTAGGTCCAAGACTTAGACAAGATATGGGCCTAGTTAAAAAGTTTTTAGAAGAAAACAATGGTACAAAACTTAAAGAAGATTTAGAAGCTAATGGAAAGATTGATGTTAAAATAGCTATTGAAAATGGCAATGAAAAGATAATTGAATTGTCTTCAGAGGATATATTATTTGAAAATGAACTTCCTGATACAATAGCTAGTTCTGAATTTAATGGAGGAAATGTATTTGTAAATACTAAAATCACTCCTGAAATATTATCAGAAGCTATGGCTCGTGAACTTATTAGAAGAATTCAAGATATGAGAAAAGATATGGATTTAGATGTAGAAGCTACTGTAAATATTAAAGTAGGTGCAGATAATGATTTTAAAGATTTGGTTAAACCCCAAATGAATTTCATAGCTAATGAAGTTAGAGCTAAGTCTATTTCATTCAATGATTTTGATATTGACACAATTGGAGATATTGACACAATTGGAAATAATAATTATATTAAAGAGTGGAAAATTGAAATTTATGATGTTTTGATAGTTATGAAAATTTAATATTAAAAATTAGTGTTCAAATAAATGTTGAGAATTTAAATTAATGTTAAGAATTCAAATAAATGTTAATAATTTAAATTAATCTTGAGAATTTAAATTAATGTTAAGAATGATTTAAAATTATTTATTACCTTTATATTATAAATAATTAGTATCTTGAGCATTAAAAATTATTTTGTCATTAAATTTAATCTTAAGCATATAAAAATTATTCATTAGCTTTATAAAATTTATAGATATGGAAATTATTCATTAGCTTTATAAAATTTATAATATAAATAATCACGAAAAATTAATTGTTAGAAATTAATCTAATAGAATATAATCAATAGTTAACAATTCAATGGTGTTACAATGACTTTAATGGATTCTGAGATGGAATATATCATAAAAAGACTTAAAAGGGAACCTAACTCATTAGAAGAGGGGATGTTGGATATAATGTTCTCTGAACATTGTTCCTATAAAAGTAGCAGGCCAATTTTAGGACTTTTCCCTACTGAAGGAGAAAATATCATAATGGGCCCTGGTGATGATGCAGGAATGGTAGCTATCACAGATAAACTAGCTCTTGCAGTAGGAATCGAAAGCCATAATCATCCTTCAGCTATAGAGCCCTATGGTGGGGCAGGAACAGGAATTGGAGGAATTCTCAGAGATATTATTTCAATGGGTGCCATGCCAATAGCACTCCTAGACTCACTTCGGTTTGGACCTCTTGAGGATCAAAAATCACGATATTTATTTGAACATGTTGTAAAAGGGATTTCTGATTATGGAAATCGGGTGGGTGTCCCAACTGTTGGAGGAGAAGTTGAATTTGATGAGTCATTTAGAACAAATCCTCTTGTAAATGTAATGTGTGCGGGATTAGTTGAAAAAAATAAAATAGTCCAAGGAATAGCTCCTAATGTTGGAGATGTATTTTTACTCATGGGGGGAAGAACTGGAAGGGATGGAATTCATGGAGTTACCTTTGCTTCTGAAGAATTAACTATAAAATCTGAAATTGAAGACAGACCTGCTGTTCAAGTAGGAGATCCTTTTACAAAGAAAAAGGTTTTAGAAGCTTCTCTTGAAATATTAGATAATGTTGAAGTTTCTGGAGTTAAAGATCTTGGTGGCGGAGGTTTAACTTGCTGTATTTCAGAATTAGTTGATAAATGCGGAAATGGGGCTGTTGTTGATTTAAATTCTATTCCTCTTCGTGAAGAAGAAATGACTCCTTATGAAATTATGCTCTCTGAATCTCAAGAAAGAATGGTTTTTGTCATTAATCCAAAAGATGTTGATGAAGTTTTAGCTATTTGTGAAAAATATGAAATTCCTGCAGCTATTATAGGCCATGTTACAGACACTAAGTTGATGATAGTAGAAGATAATAGAAATGAAAAGAAAGATATTGTAATAGCTAATCTTCCAGCTGAATTACTTGCAGATCCTCCTTCTTTAAACAGACCTACTAATCCTCCAAAAAAGAATGAAAATTATGTAAAAGTCAAAAATGGCCCAATTAAAAAATCCTTATTAAAAATCCTATCATCTCCAAATATAGCTACTAAAAAATGGATTTATAAGCAATATGATCACGAAGTTCAAATTAGGACAGTTATAAAGCCTGGAGATGATGCTGCAGTACTTAGAGTTGATGATAATAATGCAGTTGTTTTAAGTTGTGATTGTAACAGCATTCATACTAAGCTCTCTCCTTATGATGGTGGGGCAGGATCTGTAGCTGAAGCTATTAGAAACGTAGTATCTATGGGAGCAAAACCTTATGCTGTAGTAGATTGTCTGAATTTTGGAAATCCTGAAACTCCTGAAATTCTTTGGCAATTTGAACAATGTGTACAGGGGATGTCAGATTTAGCTAGAAAGTTCAAAACTCCTGTAATAAGTGGTAATGTAAGTTTTTACAATGAAACTGAAGGGATAAAAATCAATCCTTCTCCTGTTGTTGGTGTTGTTGGTGTTGTTGATATTAACAACATTAGAACCATGAATTTCAAAGAGGAAGGGGATAAAATAGTCCTTATTGGGACTACATTTGATGAAACAGATGGTTCAGAATATCATAGAGCAATGCATGGATTGGAACAAGGCGAAGCTCCAAAAATCAGAATAGATGATGAAATAAACTCAGCAAAATCTGTTTTGAGTCTTTTAGAAGATTATAAAAATAATATAACAGCTATTCATGATTGTTCTGCTGGAGGAATAGCTATTTCTTTGGCTGAAATGGTATTATCCAGTGATCTTGGTGCAGAAATTGATTTATCCACTATTCCCGTAAATAAGACAATTGAGGATAGTAATATGCTTTATTCAGAATCTCATGGACGTTATATTTTTACAGTAAAACCTAATCTGTTGGATGAAGTTTTAAATAGTATTGATATACCATGTGCCTGTATTGGTGAAGTTAAAGGAAGTAGTTTGATATTTAAAGGCAATACTAATACCAAAATAGATGTTTCAGAACTTAAAAATGCTTATACTGGTGTTATTGAAGAGTTCATGGCTTAAAATCATATTTAGTTTGTATGTTTGACTTTAAGAGTTATCATTGAGTTCAAGGCTATATAGTAGATTATAATAATTGTTCAAGTGAAAAAATGTTTTTATCAGAATTAATCCCATTATCAGAAGCTTCAGCTATTTTAAAAAAAAATCAAATAATAATGCCTAAAGAAACCATCGACTTAACAGATTCTTATTTGAGGGTTTTATCTGAAGAGATCAAGTCATTTCACGATTCTCCTCCTTTTGACAAATCCGCTATGGATGGTTATGCTGTAATAGCTGAAAATACTTTTGGTGCTTCTTCAAACTTGATTAAGAAGATTAAAATCATTGATCAAATTGGAGCAGGAGACTTTTCAGATAAATTAATAAACGAAGGGGAAGCTATTAGAATAGCTACAGGTGCTCCTATTCCTAATGGAGCTAATGCTGTTTTAATGGAAGAATATACTATAACGACTAAGAATGAAAATGATGATGAAATAATTGAAATTCATTCTCAAGTCACACCTGGAGAAAATGTAGCTGATTTTGCTGAAGATATTAAAAAAGGAGAGAAGATTGTTAGTAAAAATACTTTAATTCGACCTCAAGAAATGGGACTTATTGCTTCTGCAGGATTAGATAAAGTTGAAGTCTATCAAAAACCCAGAATTAAACTTATTACAACAGGAAATGAGTTAGTTGAACCTTCTAAAAAGTTGGATAGAGCTCAAATTATTAATTCAAATCAATATGTAATAGGATCAATGATTAAAAGTTGTGGAGCAGATGTTAATGTTGGTCATGCTCATGATAGAATTGAAGAAGTTAAAAAAACAATATTAAATGACTCCAATAATTATGATGTAATTATTACCACAGGAGGAACAGCTATTAGCAAAGGAGATGTAGTTGTTGATGCAGTTGAGTCTCTTGGAGAAGTATTATTCCATGGCGTAGCTTTAAGACCAGGTAAACCTGTTGCTTTTGGAATTGTTAATAGTACTCCAATTTTCATGCTTTCTGGCTATCCTGTTGGGGCTATGGGTCAATTTGATGCATTAGTTCGAGAATATTTATTTAAAATGCAGAATATTGATTATAGTCCTAGAATCGAGAAAAGAATATCTTCAGCTAAAATCTACTCTAATCTAGGTCGAACTGATTTTATTAGAGCATATGCTGATGAAAACAATGTTAAATACGTTTTAAATAGGGGTTCTGGAATTATAAGATCAATGGTTGAGGCAAATAGCTATATTGTAGTAGATGAAAATCAAGAAGGTATAGATAAGGGAGAAATAGTTAATGTACTATTTTTTGATTTAATGAATTGGAATAGGTAATTTTTATCCATTTTAAATAATTATATTATAGATGAATTATTATATAATAATAATTATATGAGGTTATGACTGAATTATTTAGTAGATATAATAATTAAATACATAAAAACTCGAATAATAGTTCAAATTAAGGTTAAAGAGTGAAATGATGGATGCATTATGGTACTATGCAATAGCATTTGTAGTTATATGGGCAACAGCCCTCTTATTTAGAAATAAACTTGTTGATTATGGGGTAACTGTAGAATTTCCAACTATAATGTGGAAAACTAAAAGACTTCGTGGTTTCATTGATAAAATAGCTAATTTATCTCCAAAATTTTGGAAATGGTTCATGATTGTAGGAATATTTGTTTCTTTCGGAGCTATGGCTGTAATGACGTATTTACTTTTTAATTCTCTTTCCACAGTAATTGATGCTCCTGCAGTTTCATTAGTTATTCCGGGAGTTAGTATTCCAGGATCTCCAATATTTGTACCATTTGTGTATGGTATAATAGGATTGGCTACAGTTGTTGTAGTTCATGAGTTTTCTCATGGAATTTTAGCAAGAGTAGAAAAAATTAATATAAAATCAATAGGTTTGCTTTTATTTGCAGTTCTTCCTGGTGCTTTTGTTGAGCCAGATGGAGATGATATGGAGATTGCTAAAAGAAGTTCAAGAATGAGAGTTTATGCTGCAGGTTCAATAGCTAACATGTCTCTATTTGTAATTGCATTTTTAATAACTCTAACAATTTCATCCTTTGTCATTCCTGGAAATTTTCAACAGACTGGAGTTGAAATAGACAGAGTCATAGCAGATTCTCCATCTGCTAATGTGTTAAAACCAGGAATGATAATAGAGGCAATAAATGGAGTAAATGTTACAGATTCAAATACATATATGGATGCAGTTTCAACTTTAAAACCTGGGAAACCGGTATATGTAACGACGAATCAAGGAAATTATAATTTCACAGCAGGAACAAATCCAAATAATAATTCTGCTGGTTATATGGGAATTCAAGCAATTAATAACTATGAAATTAAAGAAAATACGGCTAATATTTATGGAAATCAATTACCTTGGGTTTGGTTTTCATTACTTGAAATGTTTAATTGGATAGCGTTCCTTAATTTAGCTGTTGGTCTTTTTAATATATTACCAATGAAACCATTGGATGGAGGTCATCTACTTGAAGAACTTTTGAGTTATAAACTGAAAGAAAGCATTGTTAAACCAATTATAAATTTCTCTTCGGGGGTTATAATAATTGTAATAGCTATAAGTTTATTTTTTGGCCTTGCTCATGGATTCTTTTAGCTATTAATCATTTCCGTATTAAGTTTTTTTAGCTATTTATTTTTAGTTATCATATTCTTTCTTTTTTGCATTTAATCTTATTAATTTTAAGCTTTAATGCTTTGATTTTTTATTACTATCTTTTAAGGCTTTTTTAACAGCATCGTGATGTAATTGTGAGGCTACTTGTTTATGAGATTCTTCATCAGAAAATAATCGTAATTTATGTCCTTTACAGGGATAATGTTGCACTTTGAGTCCTGCATCTATTGGTGAATCTTTTACATCCTTTCCAATTAACTCATCGGCAATGAATTTCGTTGCTCCACAAGGAGAACCTCTTAAAACTTCGATATCAGCTATTCTTTCCCCTTGACAATTTATTTTTATTTCTGGCTTTCCAAATTTAGAACTAAATTCATTGTAGACAGGATTATTATTATTTTCAAGCTCGCACATGGTGTCAGGGACGGAAACATTCCCATATTTTAATAGCTGATTTTTTAGTCCTTTTCCTCTCCAAATTCCAATTATTATCCAAGAAACTTTTGCATGTAATTTTTCAACGAGTTCTAAGGTCATATCAACTTGTTTGATGTAAGTTATTATTAAATCAAATTCTGATAGTCTTTTTTCAAGTTTTTTATCTAGATCAATGTCATCTATAAAAATACCAGAAGGAGACTCTATTTCAATTAATTCAGTCATGAACTCTTTTTTTATTGTTTCATAAGTTCGTTTTCCAAATAAAGGTTCATCTCTAACAATAGCTATTCTTATACTCATATTTTTTTCCCTTTTGCTCTCTTATTCTACTATTTGGGATATTCATTAGTTTTGAATATTTTTAAATAAGATTTAACTCTTTTTTAATAGCTATTTTTAATTTTTCAACAGCTCTTTCACCATTTTCATCTAGACGAGAAGGATCACCAGTTTTCGCATGAGATTCACTTAATATTTTGTCTATATAAAGAGTTTTTTCAATATTAATATCTTTTGATTCAATAATTTTATTTACACAGCTATCAGAGCATCCATTAATGGCTAAAATAGGATATTTACTGATAATATTAGTAAATCCACTTTTATTAGCAGCTATTGCTGTAATACAGATTGATATCATATCTTCATTTTCAGATGCTAGGTCTTCACAACTAACTCTACCAATAAGACCTAATGCACTCATTCCATTACAACTAGCTATTGAAATCTTTTTGCTCATCATTTCACCAAGTAATTATTTCATGTTTATAAATTAAGATTTTCATTCTATTTATTAATTTCATTCTTTTATTATTTTTGACAAATTTCTCATAAATAATAATTTTATATAACCTTATAAATTTTTGAGTAAACCCAATATATTCCTTTTTTTTTCTTCATTCTGTTATTTAATTTTCTGTGCGTGTTTGTTAGTACTTTTTTTGATCATTTTTGTTAAGTGTCATGTGTTGTTTTGGGGATTGTGTGGATGTTGTTATTTTAACTGAGATTTTATTTTTTGCGTTTTGGGTAAAATATTGTGAAAACTAGGATAAATTAGAGGTTTGTAGCTCATTTTTTTATAAAAGGTTTTTTTGGGGATGTTTATTATAAATGAAAATGGTGTGTGGGAATTGTTTGTGGGGTTTAGGTAGGTTGTTTTTGTAAAAGGGTTGATTTTTTTTACTTATTTTTTGTTTTTTTGTTTGTGTGTTCTTTGTATGTTTAGGGGGGGGGGGGGTAGTCTATGGTTTTGTTTTTGCTTTGTAGTTTCTCTTTGTTTTTGTTTTAGGGTGTGTAGAAGTGATATCTTTATATATGGGTAATTGCTATAAGTATGTTTGTCCAGTAATTAAAGGTTAATAGTTTAATAGGATACTAACTGTTCTTTTGTTGACTAACAAGTTTTTTTTTATTTATTAATTAATAAGATGTGGTTAGTAGTTGATTGTTAAGTGTTCTTAGTTTTTAATAGCTGGATGGTATGTTGAGATATATATTGTATTTTAATGATGAGGTGAAAGATATTATGAATAAGTTTAAAAAGACGTCTTTTGTGATGGTCTTATTGTTGCTTTTTGCTTTGTTGGTAATGGTTGGTTTATCAACTAGTTTTGCAGCAGACCGTA